>JANPBN010000065.1:0-6094 GCA_031430415.1 Dehalococcoidia bacterium | reverse complement strand
GTCATGCCGTGCGGCGCTCGGGCTCTACAGGCTGACGGCGGCTGAGGTGCGCGGGGTGCTCGATGTCGAGCAGCGCGCCGTGGTCGATGCCGTCGCGGCACTGCGCCTGCGCTGACGGCTATGCCGCGTCTTCGTCCTCGCAGTCATCATCGAGCACGATGCCGAGGGCGGCTGCCACCGTGTGCAGGTCATCGAGCAGGCCCGCAAGGTCGTGTTCGCCTGCGAGGTCGATGAGGACGGACTGGTCCTCGGCCTCGACCTGCGTCTCCTGAAAGGCGCTGAGCAGCGAGTCAGGGTTCGCGAGCGCATCCGCGGGCGCCGCCTCGACAGGCTCGCCTTCGGTTCCCGCGACGGCCTCGGCGGGCGGGGTCGTGTCACCCGCGGCAGCTGCTTCGTCGATCGGGAGTTCGGGAGCAGGATCGATGGCGGCAGCTTCAGGCGCAGCCTCGGGCGCACCTTCGGCTGGCGCTGCTTCGTCCTTCTTCTTTCCGAATGCCATAGCGCCCCCTCGGCCTCGCGCGAATCTCGCGCCAGCGCGGCTCTGGGGGAGTATCGGCTGCCCCTAGGGGAACCCTTAGGGGCAGGAACCGGCGATTTGAGGTGGGGTAATCCTCGCGGTTCCCGCGGGAGAGGTGACCGGCCACCAGCGAACAGCGGACCAGACTAGAACAGACCCTGTTTCTGAGCCTTGGAGAGCAGCTTGAAGAGTTCGTAGAAGTTCGAGACGCCCGATTCGCTGAGCTTCTGAAGCAGCGCACCCCGGCGGTCGACTTCCTTGTAGATCATGCGCCGCTTCTTCTCGGAGAGTCCGCGCGAGGGTGCGATCCGCTGTTCGAGAAGGTAGCTGTTGTTGAATCCGACGAACTCGAACTCGTCGCGCACCGGATCCCAGCGGAAGATCTCGACGAACGAGAAGGAGTTCGCGATCGGGTCGTAGCCGATGATCTCGGAGATGCTGAGAATCTTGCGGGCGGGCCTGCCGTTCGGGAGCCGCACCGAGCTGGCGATCACGACGACGTTGAGGTTGTCGACGTACGTCCGCGGCACGCTAATCGGCGCACCCGTCACACGCTGGATCAGCTTCTCGACGGTCGCGGCGTGGAAGGTCGCGCAGACGGCGTGACCCGTCATCATCGCCTGAAAGGCGATGTTTCCTTCCTCACCACGGATTTCTCCGATGATGATCATGTTGGGGCGCTGGCGGAGGGCTGCCTTGAGCAGCGCGAACATATCGACGCTTCCGCCCTGGGCGCTCATCGCCCCGCGGACGACCTCGCGCGTCCAGTTCGGGTGAGGTACGACGACTTCGGGTGTGTCTTCGATGCTGACAATCTTGGCGTGCGGCGCGATGAACGTCATCAGCGCGTTCATCAGCGTGGTCTTGCCCGAGGCGGTTTCGCCGGAGACGAAGAAGTTCAGGCCCTCCTCGACGATCAGCGACAGGTATCCCGCCATCTGCCACGTCATCATCCCGGAGTTACAGATGTCGACGATGCTGAGCGGGATGCCCATGAACTTTCTGATGGTGAAGTTGGAGCCGTTCTTCGAGACGTCGCCGCCGTAGACGATGTTGATACGCGAGCCGTCCGGCAGAGTGGCGTCGACGATCGGGTTGCGGAACGTCACCGGCTTCTTCATCTTCTCGGCGAGTTTGAGTACGAAGTCATCGAGTTCTTCGTGGTTGTCGAAGTTGATACTGCTCTTGAGCCCGGCGAAGATCTTGTGCTCGATGTACACAGGGCCGACGCCGCTGCAGCTGATGTCCTCGATCCACGGGTCAGAGATCAGCGGTTCGAGCGGGCCCATGCCCACCTTGTCGCGGATCACCATGTACTTCAGCGCGTTGACTTCTTCGGCCGTGCAGCGAATCTTGCCGCCCTTGGTTCCGCCGCCTCCTAGGAACGGGAGCTTGAGGAAACCACCCTCACCCTTCTTGACGGCCGGCTTGGGCGCCGAGTGCGCGTCGATCACCTCGCAGCTGTCGTCGATGGCCTGCAGGAGGACGACCGTCTTTTCCTCGGGTGTGGTCGCCTCGGCCAGGATCTCGACGAAGTCGAGCAGTCGCATCTCGATCATGTCGATGTAGTCGCCGAGGTAGTCCGACCCGGGCTCGATAGCCACGTAGTAGTTTCGGGCGCCCTGCGTGTCCGGGAAGATGTGGATGTACGTGTCGACGCCGACGGCGTAGATCAGGTTTGCATCCTTCAGGTCGCCCATCTTCCGTGTCACTTCAGGGTAGAAGTCCGGAACACCAAACTCCGCGAGCGGCACCTTGTGCAGGTACGTCATGAGGTGCGGCGACCGTTCTGCCCGCTCGAGAAGTTCCGGAGCCAGGATGTTGTGCAGCGGGCACGACACTCCGCCACGGCCGGACGCGTGGTCGTCCATGGGCAGATCAGGGACCTCGAACGGCAGACGTTGGGGCATGGCTCTCCGTTAGGCCTTTGCGTTCGAAACCGGAATGATGCGCATACCGAGACCAGGCTCCACATCGAAGGAGATGATGTTACCGGTGGTCTTCTCTGCGCCGCGCACCTTCGCGACCTCCAGCACCTTCATCACCTGGTCGCGCATCTCTTCCGTCCGGAGGCGGAGATGTGCGTCGCAGAGCGAACGGATGCGCATGAACATCGCCTCCTCGAACGCGTGCGAGTGCATGGTGAAGAAGATCGTCATGTCCTGGTCGACATACTCCTTGACCGCAGTCAGGAAGTTCAGGGTTTGCGTCTCCGGCACCTGCGACACGAACGATGTCAACGCATCGATAAAGACGATGTCGAATCGCCCGTGCAACTGGCTCAAGTGGCGGAGCATCTTCTTGAACGCGACGTCCGCCGCGTCCGGGTTCATGGCGGCGGGTACCGGATATACGTTGAGCGCGCCCAGGAGGTAAAAGTCCGTGACATCGAGGCTCAGGCTGCTCATCTGGCGGAACAGCGAACGCGACGTGTTCTCGGTCGTGTAGAGCACGCAGCGAAAGCCGCCGTTCAGCGCCCCGTGGATGAGTTGCTGTGTGACGACGCTCTTGCCGGCGTTCGATGATCCTTCGATGAGGATCAGCGATCCTTCCGGAATGCCTCCGCCCATCTTCTTGTCGATTTCAGCGCTGCCGGTTGACACGACGCGGCGTGTGCTCTCGACCATCTCCTCGACCGCCATGTGGCCTCCATACCGCCTGGCAGCGCGCGCGACGTTGCAGCCAGTGCCGCACGTCGCTGCGCCTCCGCTTCTGTTGTCGGCATTCTGCCCGGATGAACCGAGGTGGAGGCACCCGCGAGAACCCCGACATCCGGCGGTTTCGGGGCAGCCGGGTCCACACATCGGGGGCGTCGCGCGCGTGGCCGCGGTGTTTCCCCTAGGCCAAACCCTCACGTAGACTCTCGCCGTGAGCGGGAACCTGCCGGATTCAGTCTTTACGCCGCGCAGCGTGGCGATCGTCGGCGCGTCGTCGAACGTTGACAGCCCCGGCCACGATTACCTGCGATCGATCGTTGAGGCTGGCTTCACAGGCCCGATCTATCCCATCAACCCGCGCGCACCCGAGATCCTGGGGCTGACCGCGTATCCAACGCTGTCCGCCGTGCCGGGAGATGTCGATCTCGTCATCTCATGCATCCCGGCTGATGGCGTGCTATCGCTGATCGCCGAGTGCAAGGCGAAGGGCGCGACCGCGCTGCATCTCTTCACCGGGCGTTTCAGCGAGACCGGCACCGCCGAGGGTGCGGCTCTCGAGCGGGAAGTGCTGCGGCACGCGTCCGATGCCGGTGTCCGCGTGATCGGCCCGAACTGCATGGGCATATTCGATTCGGCGAGCGGACTGTCGTTCCGGCCGGATCTGCCGCGCGCGGTGGGCGATGTTGCGTTCATCTCGCAGAGTGGCAACAACTCGGTCGAACTAATGCTGCACGGTGCGGCGCGTGGCCTGCGCTTCAGCAAGGTCGTCAGCTACGGCAACGCACTTGACCTCACCGAGGCGGACTTCCTGGACTTCCTCGCGACGGATCCCGCGACGAAGGTCGTGGGCGCCTACATCGAGGGCACGGGAGATGGGCGTCGGTTCTTCGAGGCGCTGCAGCGCTGCGCCGCGGCGAAGCCCGTCGTCATTCTCAAGGGCGGGCGAACGGGCGCGGGATCGCGCACGGCGGCATCGCACACCGCGGCGCTTGCGGGGCAGCGCCAGGTGTGGAGCGCGGTGCTGAAGCAGGCGGGCGCGGTGGAGGTCGCGACGTTCGACGACCTGATCGACATGCTCGTCGCATTCTCGTTTCTCCGCGGCGATGGCGGGCGTAACGCCGGCATCGTCGGCGGCGGCGGTGGACGCGCCGTGCAGTCGGCCGATGTTTGCGAAGAGGCCGGGCTGCACGTTCCGAAGCTTCCCGAGAGCATCCGCGACATGCTCCGCGAGAAGGCGCCGCAGCTGGCCGACTGGGTGGACAATCCGGTCGATCAGTCGATCCTCGCCGGCAGCGGCGTCTCTGGCGCACGTGTGCTCGAGATGATGATGGGTAGCGACGCGTTCGACGTGCTCATCGCCAACGTTGGCGAGGATTGGGTGCTCGGCCGGCCGGACGCAATCGAGCGGATGGCGCACCTGGTCGATCGCTTCGCGGATATCGGCAAAAAGACAGCGAAGCCGATGGCGTTTGTCCTCGGCCCGGCTGACTCGCCCGATGAGACGAAGTGGCGCGCTGTCGAGGGTGGGCGGCAGCGCCTCACGGATGCGCGGCTCGCGGTGTATCAGAGCGTCGACCGTGCTGCGTCGGCGATTGCGCGCTACGTGCAGCATCATGAGTCACGGCGGTGACTGATGTCAAGCGGATTCGTTGACGCGCGCCCGGATTCAGCGGTAGCTTCGATCGTCGCAGACGACGTAGCAAGCAGGATGCAGATGCTCCAGGCGCATGGATCGGTGCCGTTCGATCCGTACCACGCACTCCAACTCGGCATCTCGGCGCCGCGCGATCTGATCGCAGAGGCGTACTGGCTGCTCACGGCCCGAGCGCGCACCGCCGGAGGCGACGCGACGCGCGACCTCCGCGACGCGCACGCGTTCCTGATGGATTCTGCGGCGCGTGCGGCGTACGACGCCGCACATCGTCGCACCGCTACCGCCCTCGACTACTACGCGCTGCTCGGCATCGACGCGGATGCCGATTCCGAGATCGTGGCGCTCGCCTACGGCATCGCACTGCGAACGGCGCCGCCCTACCAGCAGGACGCCATCGGGGTAGCGCACGCGACGCTAGCCAACCCGTACAGGCGAGCGCTCTACGACGCTTCGCTCGGCCACAGCATGATGAGCAGCGCGCCCGCGCAGGCGTCGATCGCTCCGCGTCCGCCACGGATCCAGATCGTTGTTGGTGAGGCGCCGCCGGCGCTCGCGGCGCGGGAACGCTCCGCCGTTGTACCTGAGCAATTACGCCTCGCACTCGATCCGCCGCTGGTGGCGCCTGCGTCGCCGCGAAGGCATCGGCGATCGCTGCCGGCGCATAAGCTGGCTTCGCCCGTGGAACTGCGTCCGCACGTCGCGCCGGTGCTCCCTTCGCCTCATTCGATGGGAGAGCTTGTCGCAGAACTACGGTTCGTTGATGGTCCGCTTGTGGGCGCCAGCGTGTTGCTTCGGGATGGAGCCCTGACGATGGGCGGCGCTACAGCGGATCTGCCGCTCGCCGGGGTGGCCGCGGCGGCCCTGCGGGTGTGGCGTCTCGACGATCGGTACTTGCTCCGCCGCCTCGGTGAGGTGGCCGTGACGCTCGATGGCGTGGCGATGGCACTGCCCTCGGCGTCGCTCGAAGCTGGGTCGGTCATCGAGATTGGCGCGCACCGCGTGGTGTTTGCGTTCCGCCGCTCGCCGCAGGCCATGTTGCCTTCGATGCAGACTGCCGATGATCGAGTAGCGCGTTAGTGCCGCGTTCCGGAGCCGCCGATGGCCGTCACGACGCTGAAGCACTTCTCGGTACACAACCTCGACCGCGGCACCGTGCTCGTCACCAACGGCAAGCTCGCGTCGTCGTACATCGATCGGTTCTTCGGCCTCATGGGCAGGAAGTCCGTCGCCGAGGGTGGTGGGATTCTCCTGACGAAGAGCTCGTCC
>JANPBN010000064.1:0-4611 GCA_031430415.1 Dehalococcoidia bacterium | reverse complement strand
GCCGGCACCAGCGTCCGCAATCCCGTCGACACGAGCGTCGGCTGGGGCCCTGACGGACTCAAGCCCATGCTCGACACCATCCGCATCGTCGCCGAGGCGCCGAATGTCGACTTCATCCTCTATCACACGAGTTGGGGCTGGGGGCCGAACCGGGCTGGCATGCCCGACATCGTCGAAGTCGCCCGTACGCAGGGCGAGAAGCTCGGCGAACTGGCGAAGGAGTCCGGCAAGCCCATCGTCTGCGTCGCGCGCGTGCCCACGAGCGATGTCGGCATGGGCGCCACACTGGCATTCCAGGAGGCCTGCGCCGCAGGAGGCCTTGCGACGTTCTCCAGCGTCCAGGCGGCATCGCTCGCGCTCACGCGGCTGTTCGCATGGCAGTCACGCCGCGAGGACTTTGCGTCCTCGAAGTAGCGCCGGGCGAACACAGATCTGTCAGGAGACACCGAGGCGATCGTCGCCGATAATGGCGCAATGGCGACACCCCACGCTGCTCCTGCCTCGATCGCCGCCGACCTCGCCTACTACGCCGAACCCGGCGTCTTCACGACGCTCGCCGCGCACGCAGCCGAGGTTGCAGCTCTACCAACCGACGTCGCGTCGCTCTCGAAGATCGTTCAGGGGCTGCTTGTCCATCGCTTCTGGATGCCGGCCTACCAGCTGCCGCAACCATCGAAGGAACGCGACCTCGAGCAGGGACTCCACGGCGCGGAGGCAATGCTCACGCGCGCACTCGCGCTCAACCCGGCGCCCCTCCAGGAAGCACGACCCGCGGCGGAGCGCGTCATCGGCATTTGCCGCCACTTCGCGGCGCTGCTGACCGCGCTACTTCGCCATCACGGCGTACCGGCGCGGGCCCGCTGCGGATTCGGCACGTACTTCGAGCCCGGACGCCGCGTCGATCACTGGGTCTGCGAGTACTGGCACGCCGGTGACGAACGATGGGTGATGGTGGATGCGCAACTCGACGGGTTGCAGCGCGCAGTCGTGAAGCCGGATTTCGATCCTCTGGACGTTCCGCGCGATCGCTTCATCGTCTCAGGTCAGGCGTGGCAGGCCGTCCGGTCGGGCGAGGCGGATGGCGCGACGTATGGCATCGCTGACATGTGGGGCGGCTGGTTCATCAGGGGCAACCTGCTGCTCGATGTGGGGTCGCTCAACAAAGTGGAAATGCTGCCGTGGGAGCCATGGCTGGGCGGCGATTCTCCTCAAGTGCCGAACAGGGGCCCGAACGAAGCGCTCGACGCGCTGTGCGACGAACTCGCCGCTCTGTCGGTCAACGTCCACGCCGGTTCGTCCGCCCCCGTCCGCGCACGATACGCCCGCCCTGACGTGCGCGCCCCCGACGCGCTTGTCGCCGCCGCCCTCCGCGCCGACCTCGAAGGCCCGACGACGGGCAACTTGCTCGACGGGACGGAGTAGCGCTACTTCCGCCGGAACTCGCGCGCGATGGCGTCCGATGTGAGATGGATCATGGTCGGGCGGCCATGCGGGCACGTGCGCGGCGACTCGCACAGCTCCAGCTGCCGCAGCAGTTCGCGCTGTTCGGTCTCGCTCATCGTCATGCCCGCGCGCACTGACGCATGGCACGCCAGCGATGCCGCCACGCGATGCGACGCGTCGCCCGACGCCTCGTCCGGCCCGTCGTCGCGCTGCATGCGGTCGAGCAGTTCGATGAGACCGCGCGCGACATCCTCGCCGGCGAGCGACGAGGGCACCGAGCGCACGACGTAGCCGCCTTCGCCGAACGGCTCGATATCGAAGCCCATCCGCTCGAAGGCGTCGGCGTGTTCGTGGAGCAGCGCTCGCTGCGCCGCTCCCGGCTCGATCGTCAACGGCGCCAGCAGGCCCTGCACGTCGGGTTTACCTGCCCGCACCGCAGCGAGAAAGCGTTCGTAGTGCACCCGCTCGTGCGCCGCGTGTTGATCGACGAGGTACATCCCGTCGGGGCCTTCGGCGATCACATAGGTATTGCCCACCTGCCCCACCGAACGAAGCATCGGCAGCCTGTCGATCATCGACACCGCAGCCTCTGCGCCGGAAGCCGCCGACGCCAGACCTGCCGCATGCGCCTCCGCCGGCAGAGGGGATTGCACGGGTTGAGCGCGCAGGAACAACGGCACCGGTCCTGCCGGTGGCGTCGGCGCCGCCCCCCAGAACGTGGCCGAGGCCGAAGGGATCGGCGACGCGCCCGCGAGCACGCCACGGACCGCACGCTGAAGCGTCGCGAACGTGTCGCGCTCACGGCGAAGGCGCACTTCCGCCTTCGTCGGATGCACGTTGACGTCGACGTCCTCCGGCGGCACGGTCAGGTCGAGCACGGCTATCGGATGCCGTCCCACCGGCAGCATGCCCTGGTACGCCTCACCGACGGCGAACGTCAGCGCCCGGTTCCGCACCCAGCGACGATTGATGAACAGGCTGATGTAGTTGCGCGACGCGCGGTGCAGCCGAGGATCGACGACGATGCCGCGCACTCCGGTCTCGCCCTCGTGCGCCGCGGGAGCATCGATCTCGATGGCGGCTGCCGCAACATCGGCGCTGTACACCGCCGCGATGGCGTCGACAAGTGCGCCGCTGCCGGTCGTCTGCAGGACCGTCTTGCCGTCCGAAACGAGCGTGAACCGCACCTCGGGATACGCCATCGCATAGTGGGTCACGACCGCGGACACCTGCGTCGCCTCGCCGCCCGGAGCGCGCAGAAACTTCAGCCGCGCCGGTTGGCTGGCGAAGAGCGCGCGTACGGTGAACGCGGTGCCGGGCGCCGTCGCTCCTGCGCCTTCATCGGAGATCTCGCCAGCCCGCAGGCGGATGCGCGCGCCCACGTCGTTTCCGGCGACGCGCGTCAGCACCTCGACGTCACCAGCGGCGGCGATGCTCGGGAGCGCCTCGCCACGGAAGCCCAGCGTCGTGATACGCCAGAGGTCGTTCTCGGCCTGCACCTTGCTGGTCGCGTGGCGCTCGAACGCCAGTCGCAGTTCGGATGGGTCGATACCGCAGCCGTCGTCGGCGACGCGAATCAGGACGAGGCCGCCGTCGCGCACCTCGACCGCGATCTGCGTCGCGCCGGCGTCGAGCGAGTTCTCGATGAGCTCTTTGACGACGGAGGCGGGGCGCTCGATGACCTCGCCGGCCGCGATCTTTGCCGCCTCATGCGGTGCCAGGATGCGGATTGGCAAGGGGGGCTCCTCCCTCGCGATTGTAGCAGCAATTCCGTGCCGCGAAACCTCCGTCATTGCCGCACGCGTGTTATGCTCGCGACACGTCGACGGGGGAGCCAGCAGGAGCCGCGAGGATGATGCGCACGCTGCCGCCATGGGCGCGCCGCCTGAGTGGAGCGGCGCTGGCCGCATGCCTCGCCGTCGCGCTCGCCGTGGCGTTCCGCAGCGGCAGTCGGCCCACATCCACGACCGCCGCGCCACGGGCGTCGGGAGCATCCATCGTGGTTCGCGCCGGCAACGCCGACAGCATGGCATCGATCGAGACGCACGCCCTTCGGCTTGGCTACAGCATCCGCCAGCGAGAATCGACCTTGCACGCCCTCAGCCTGTCGGCGCCCGCGGGATTCGACGCTGCCGAGGCGATTACCGACTTCGCGCTCTTTCCCGGCGTCGTCTACGCAGAGCCGGCGTACAGCATGACGAGCCTCGACGTCCCAACGGACGCGCTCTTTGAACGGCAGAGCTATCTCGAGAAAGTCCACGCACCGGAGGCCTGGGCGATCGAGACCGGAAGCGCCGAGATCATCGTCGCCGTACTCGACACCGGCGTCGACATCGCACATCCGGATCTGACCGGGCGCTTCTGGACCAACCAGCGCGAGGTAGCGGACAACGCCATCGACGACGACAACAACAACTGCGTCGATGACAGGCACGGCTGCGCCTTCGTCACGGACGCCGTTGCCGGGTGCGACGACGCGGAAGGCGGCGCGATTGATGACGACTGGGGGCACGGCACCTTCGTCGCCGGCATCATCGCCGCGAATGCCAACGAGGTCGGCATCGTCGGCGTCGCGCGAGGCGTCACCATCATGCCGGTCAAGGTGCTGGACTGCCTGGGCGGCGGTAACTCCATCGAAGTCGCAATCGGCGTCATCTATGCCGCCCGGAACGGTGCACGGATCATCAACGTCAGTCTCGGCGGCGACATCGACTCCGCCTTTCTCCGCGAGGCGGTACGGATCGCCCACGACGAGTTCGGCGCGCTTGTCGTGGCGGCATCCGGCAATAGCGGCGGTGAAACCGTCTGGTTTCCAGCTCGCTACGACCAGGCGCTGGCAGTCGGTGCATCCAACGCAAGCGGCACGACGCGGGCGCCGTTCTCGACCGCCGGCCCTCAGGTCGACGTTGTGGCAGTCGGCGAGAACATCATCGGCACCGTGCCAGCGAATACATGCCGCGTCTTTCTGCCCTGCACCGGCGGCGCCCCGTACGCCATCGCCAGCGGCACGTCGTTCTCCGCGCCCCAGGTGTCGGGCCTCGCTGCGTTGATGCTCTCGCGTCGTCCGGATCTGACGGTCGACGCCATCGTCGCCGCCATCAAGGCCAGCGCCGACACCGTCGGCCTGCCGGGCCAGAACTGGGCCGGCGCAGGACGCATCAACATGGA
>JANPBN010000063.1:0-6032 GCA_031430415.1 Dehalococcoidia bacterium | reverse complement strand
AGCGCCTGAGTGTCGCCGAGGTGCCCAGGGCGGCCAACCCTAGCGTGGCCAGAATCAGGGCGAGGACCCACTCGCTGGTGCTGTCGCCGCTGCCGGGGCCGCTGCCCGTGTCAGGCGCGACGATGATGCCGGTGGCAGGTGTCGCCGTCGTGCCGACGGCAATCGGAGTCGACGTCGCAGCGCCAACCGGCGGTGTAGTCGTTGCGGTGCCAGCGCCTGGCGTCACCGATCCGGTCGCTGTCGCCGTGCCGCTGGCGGTAGCGCTTATCGTGACTGTGCAAGTGACGAGTGCGCCGCCACCGTTTCCGGAGCCATTGCACTGCTTGATCGTCGGGAGGGATGCGCTGGTGCTGGCCGGTGTGACGCTGCATTGCACGCGTTCGGTCGCGCCGCCACCGTTTCCAGAGCTGTCGCACTGCTGGATCGTGGCTGATGTGTCGTCGGGTGTTGAGCCGGGGATGCAGACCGTCGTTGGTTCGGTCCCTCCGCCTTCGCCAGAACCGACGCACTGACTGATCGTAACGGCGTCCGCGCCCGATGCGCCCGTGACGATGACATCACATGTTACGACTGCGCCGCCGCCGTTCCCGGAACCGTTGCACTGGTCGATGTCTGTCACGGATTGCGTGGAGACCGTCGGGCCGATGCACGTCTCGACGGCGTTCGCGAATCCTGTGCACGACGTCACGGTGACCGTGTCCGTTGCCATGTCGACTTCCACTGTGCAATGCACGGTTCGGCCACCCTGGTTGTCGACACCGTCGCACTGCGTGATGGTCGAAGCCGTGGCGTCCGCGGGCGTGGTGACGGCCATCGCGACGATGCCGATAGCGAGGGCGCCGACGAGCGCACGCCTCCATCGAGCCCAAACTCCGGTCAGGCGCGGGGCACGCGGGCTGCCCGGGGCCGTCGCGTTGGTGTGATGGTGGTGGAGTGGGTTCGTAGCGTCCATGCTTGAGCTTCTTTCCATCGAATTCGCGCCGGATGGGTGCGTCGATTGACGCGCCCTGTGCCGGCGTGATCCTCTCGCCAGCAGCCCGGCAGAGGAGCACCTTGCCCGCGTCTTGGTGCGCGGATACATCCATCCGTCGCCCGGGGCGGCGCGGATCACTGTTGCCCCCGCTCCCGCGCCAATGAACGCTTGCAGCACGGCACGCGGAGGATGCGGGAGCGCGCTTCGTTGGGCGCACCGTTCGTCCTCTGATACCGAGTCATGTGCCGATGTCGCGGTTAGAGCGTGATGCTCCCGGCGGGCTGCCACGGGACTTCGAAGACGGGCACGGCCTCGGCGAATCCCTTGAGCCTGCGGTCGCCGCGGGCATCGAACCGGAAGCGCTTGCCGAGACAGAGCTCGCGGACGACGTTTGTCGTCAAGATCTGGCCGGGATCGGCGGCCTCGCACATGCGGCTGGCGAGGTTAACGGTGGAGCCAAAGAGGTCGTTGTTGTCCTCGATCGGCTCGCCCGCGCTGAGGCCGATCCGCACAAGCATCGCCTCGCCGGGATCGTTGGCGTTGTGCTCATCGAACGCTTGCTGGATGGAGACGGCACATTCCACGGCGCGCGCGACGGAGGCGAACGAAGCCATCATGCCGTCGCCGGTGTGCTTCACCTCGCGTCCGGCGTGGACGTGCAGGCACTCGCGGATGATCGCGTTATGGCGGCGTAGCAGGGTGATCATCGCGTCGTCGCCGATGCTCTCGCCGCGCTGAGTGGAGCCCTCGAGGTCGGTGAACATAATCGTGCGAAAGCCGATGTCCGGATCGCCGCTGTCGGGCATGGTCTGGCCGTTCGGGATCTGATCCTTGCGGACGTCCATCATCGCGTCGATGAATTCGGGCTGGACCTCGATGAGTTCGTCGGCAACGAGGCCGTGCGCTTCGCTGTGGACGGCGTTGGCGGCTTCCTTCGAGGGAGCCTCGACGAGGCAGAAGATCTTGCCGGCGCCTTCGTTGAACCAGTACGTGATGTAGCGCGTGTCGTACTTCGCCTGCACCTCGAGGTCTGACATATGCGCCGCGACCACGTCGTGGATGGTGACGCCCTTGGCGTTGTTATGGATATCCATGTAGAGCGGCATGCGGATCGCCTCCAGAGCGGCATTGTACCCGCTATCCGGTGAACCGCCCGAGCCGCGACACGCGCCCCGCCCAGATCCTACGGTCGGTCAGGGAGCGTCAAGGGCCATGCGCCGGCCCGCCACTGGCGTCTCGCTTCCCGTTCACCAACGCTGATGCTGCTGCCGCTGCTAGGCGTGAAAGTGAACTCCGGCGACGATCTCGACGGCGATGATCGCCGCGACGACGAAGTCGACGACGAGACAGAACGGAGGCCACCACCGCGTGTTGTCAACGAAGTGAGTGCGGTGCTGCCAGAGGTCCTTGAACCCGTGGCCCGCAAGGCCGGCGACAAGCAGCCACGGTGAGTAGGTGATCGCTGCGGCCGCGATGATGATGAACCCGCTGGCGACGCCGCTTTCGACGGCGAGCACGAACCAGCGTCCGTCGGCGACTGCGAAGCCGATGTAGATCGCTGCGATCACCGCCAACCCGAGGGCGTAGACCGTCGATGTGTCCAGCCACCAGAGTGCGAGCGGTGTGGCCGCCTGGGCGATGCCGACGACAGCGCCCCAGAAAACCGGGCCACGCAGCCCCGCGCGGGCAGCCGGCGTAACGGTGTTCACGCCGATGGTGCCTTAGGAGTGATGGGCCGCCGTCTGGCGATGATCAGGCGACTCGGCGCCAGCCGCCGCGAGCGATAGCTGCGCATCGGCCCGTGCGACGGACTGCATGTGCGTGAGGATGCCATGTTCCTCTCCACGTTGGTTCATTCCTGGACACAACCAGCGGTGCGATGAGGCTCCCGGTCGGCGCAGTATGAACGGCTTCGGCGCGTCAGCAAATCGCATGCCGGCACCATCCACTCCCCAGGGTTCTACACGGCTGATATCCTGCTACCACGCCCCCGTAGCTCAGAGGATAGAGCAGTGGTTTCCTAAACCATGTGCGCAGGTTCGAGTCCTGCCGGGGGCACCATCGTTAGAAGCGCGAGGCGGGACGCGAGAGGCGAGATCTCCGGTCGCTACGAGGAGCGGGTCGCAGCTTGGTGCGCGATCTCGGATATACATGACGTAACGGTGCCGCCGACGCGCGATGTGCGACGGTAGGGCGGGAGTGCTGCACGGGTCCTCGTTGAGCGTTGGCGAGCAAGCACGCCCGTTGCGAGGCGGGATGGTCGGCACGAGCCTCACGGGGCGAGCAAGCGGGGAATGCGTGTCAACGCCCATCGGCCACACAATCGTTGGAATTGCGCTCGCCAGGCGCCTGGGGGTGGGCTCTCCGGCCGGGCTCGCGGCTGCGGTCGTTCTCGCGAACGTCCCGGACCTCGACATCGTCGCGAGCATGGCGCTGCATGGCGATCCGTGGAAGCTGCACCGGCGGGCGACCCACTCGTGGGCGTTCGCGGCGGCCGTCGGGGGCGCGGTGGGCGCGGCCGGCCTGATCCGCACGGAGAGCCGCGGGGTGGGCCCTCAGCGGGTGCGGGATGCGGCCTGTGGGGCGCTGCTCGTCGGCTCGCACGTTGTCCTGGACCGGCTGCCGTATCGCTCGATTCGCATCGGCAGGCTGATTCTCGGCATGAGGGTGGCGAACTGGGTGCTGGACACGGTGCAGTGCTCGGTCATCGCCTGGGCGCTCTGGCCGAAGGGGCCAGGAGCCGCCGGCGGTCGCGGCGACGAAACGTAACATTCCAATCGGACGCCAATCTCTCAATAACTTGACATTTGGGTTGACGTACGGCGGTGCCTCGCGGAGAATCCCCATACAGCCGCAGATTCATGCTGCGTAGGTGCGTTCGGGGTTGGCAAGAGGCCGATCCGAAGGGGTGGGGTAGACGAGTCACTAGATTTGTCGCTGGCCGGTGAACGAGCCGCCCGATCGCGCTGGATCCACGGAATTCTCGCTCCTCTGACGGACGACGAGCCGCTGGCCTCGCACGAAGGACACCTCTCCTTGCGAAGGAGTGGTTAGCTTTCCTCTGGTGACCCTTCGCCGGGCTGCGACGGTCCGACGCTTCGATTTTGAGGCGATGACCCGTCTAACGCCGCGCAAATTGAACTGGTCGTCGGACGTCAGAATGGCGTCCGTGCGTCGCTGAGCCTTCTTGGGGAGCCAGAAGCATGCGTGCAAGTGTGATTATTCCAGCGTATAATGAAGAGCAAAATATCGCCGCATTGTTGCGCAGACTGACGTCGGAGGGAGCTGCGAACGGCGGGGCCGGCGATGTCGTGGTCGATGACATCCTCGTGATCGCCAGTGGCTGCACCGACGGGACGGTGGCGAGCGCCGTGGCCGTGCAACGCACGTCGCCTCACATTCGCATCCTGGTGCAGGAGCAACGCGAGGGGAAGGCATCGGCGATCAACCTGGCGCTGCCCCTGCTGAAGAACGACAACGTGGTGCTGGTCAGCGGCGACGTTCTCCCGGCACCCGGGACGCTCGCCGGCCTGCTGCGTTGTCTCGACGACCCGGAAGTCGGCGCGGTCGGTGGGCGGCCGGTGCCGAAGAACGATCCATCGACGTTCACGGGCTTCGCGGCACACCTGCTCTGGCGCCTCCATCACGTGATCAACGAGATCAACCCACGCAGCCCCAAGTGCGGCGAGATGATCGTGTTTCGCCGCCGCATCGGGGAGCGCTGGCTGGTGCCGGCGATCCCGGTGGACAGCGCCGTCGACGAGATTAGCGTCCAGGCGCTGATTCACCAGGCGGGCCTGCGTAGCCACTACAATGGGGACGCCGTCGTACACACGTGGGGGCCTTCGACGCTCCGCGACTGGTTTGCCCAGCGCCGCCGCATCAATGCCGGGCACATCGTCTACGGCAAACTCGGGTATATGCCCAACACGATGAAGGTGCGCTGGATCATCCGGTCGTTCGCCCGTGACCGGCAGTTGCGCCGGAGGCCGTTGTGGACCGTCGGCGTCATAGCGATCGAGGCCGCCGCCAGGGTCGCCGGGCGATGGGATCTGTCGCGAGGCAACAACCACACCGTGTGGAAGGTCGCCAGCACGACCAAGCGTTCGATGGAGCAGGTTCCAGACGAGATGAGACGTGCCCCGTCGCCGAACGGCGCCTCGCCAAACGGCGCGCTGACGAATGGCGCATCGACGAACGGCATCGCGATGGCAGAAGTAGCTGAGCCCGAGGGCCGCATTGCGGTCGGCGCGGCTCAGGACAAGAGCGAGGTCCGATGATGTTTGGCTTGCTTGCGAACGTACCGCGCTATTGGATGTTCCGCCGCTTCGGCTGGCCCAAGGTGTTGCCGACGAACGTCGCCGTCAGCATCATCTCGACGTGCAACTCGCGCTGCCTGACGTGCAACATCTGGGCTGAACACACGCCGGGCGAAGGCTCGGATCTCTCGCTCGAGGAGTACGACAAGCTCTTCCGCTCGCTGGGGCGCATGCCGTTCTGGGTGACGATCAGCGGCGGCGAGCCGTTCATGCGGAAGGACATCGTCGAGATCTGCAAGAGCCTGTACGACCATTGCCGGCCAACGCAGATCAACATCCCGACGAACTCTCTCGTGACGCGGCCACTGGCCGAACGTGTCGCGGCGATCGCCGACTACTGCCGCGAGAGCCAGGTCGTGATCAATCTCTCGCTGGACGGCGTCGGCGCGAAGCACGACGAGCTTCGGGGCATCGCCGGAAACTGGGACAAAGTGCTGCTGGTGTTTGGCCAGCTCAAGGCGCTCAAGCGGCCGAATCTGACGGTAGGCATTCACTCGGTGATTTCGCAGTTCAACGTCGACCACTTTCCGGAGCTGCATGAGTACGTGACGACGCAGATGAAGCCTGACTCGTTCATCTCGGAGATCGCGGAGGAGCGCGTCGAGCTCGGGACGATCGGTACCGGCATCACGCCGCGAAGCGAAGAGTACGCCCGCGCCGTCGACATCATGAAGGGCGCGAGCGAGTACGCGCCGCACCACGGGCAGTCGCGGTACATCCAGGCGTTTCGGCGGAAGTAC
>JANPBN010000062.1:0-11803 GCA_031430415.1 Dehalococcoidia bacterium | reverse complement strand
CCGAAGGACCGTGTATCGGACCTGCGGGAATCCTCCCCCTGGGACCACCCTCTCTTCCGCAGCATCGTAACCGCCCTCGACGAACAGCAACGGTCTGCCGAGGGACCGTGTATCGGAGCCTGCGAGAATCCTCCCCCTAGGTCCACCCCCTCTCTCCTAAAACCCTGCTGCGCCGGGCGACGGTCTGCCCAAGGACCGTGTATCGGAGCCTGCGGGAATCCTCCCCCTGGGACCACCCTCTCTCTCCTGAAACCCTGCTGCGCCGGGCGACGGTCTGCCGAAGGACCGTGTATCGGAGCCTTCGGGAATCCTCCCCCTGGGACCACCTCTCTCTCCGGAAAGCCTGTTACGTGGGGCTACGGTCTGCCGAAGGACCGTGTATCGGAGCCTTCGGGAATCCTCCCCCTGGGACCAGTCTTTAGAACCAACAACGGCGCCCGGAGGCGCCGTTTTCGTTCCTGTATGACAGGTGGGGCGCCGAGAGGATCTGAACGGAACGAAGGCGAAGGTCCGCCGAAGGTCCGCGTACGGGAGCGTGCGGGAATCCTCCCGCATGGGATCGCGCTCTCTCCTGAAATCGGTGGCTCCGGCAAACGGTCTGCGTCTCGCAGATCGCGATGACCGACGGCCGCTGACGGTCGCCGGTCATCGCAGTCATCAAGAGCGATCCGCCCTACCAGTTCGTACCCGCACACGCCTTAACGGCGACCTTCGCGCTCAGCCCCACGCCTGCCACGGGGATACTGCTCCCGGGGCTGCCGGACTCAGGACCAATCTTGATCTTCTTTCCCAAATCCCCGTCGTCCTTCGTCAGCGACATCTCCAGCGGCGTCATGCTCACTCCGATGGTGCCCTTGAGTTTGCTCTTCGTGCAGCCGCCCCCGACCGCTCGCGAGGCCTCGTAACCAATGCCAATCTTCGCCGGACCGAGCTTCGCCGATGCCTCCGCTACGATGCCCAGCGTCAGGGAGGTGTCCCCGACACCTGCCTCCGACAGCCCGAACTCGAGACCGCCGCCTACGCCCGCGCCACCTTCGACGCAGCCCTTTATCCCATCCGAGCCGATGGTGAGGCTCGCGCCGCCGCCCAGGAACTCGTAAAGCGAAGCGCCGACCGTGATGCTCCACAGTCCCGTCGGGTCGGCCCGGTTGACGGGGTCGCCATCGACGTAGCTGTAGAGGTTGAGGCTGCCGCCGTCATACAGTGCCGGGTCGCGCGCCGTCCAGCGGCCTGAGGCGGGGTCGTAGTCACGGAACCCGAAGTGCACGAGCGCCGTCGTCCCGTCGGCGATGCCGCCGGCAAAGCCGATGGCGAGCGAGAACGCCGGGTTGCTGTCGGACAACAGCCGACCAAAGCTGTCGTAGCGCAGCTCCTTCACGACGCTACCCGTCGCATCGGCGATGATGCGCGGCGAGCCGGCCTGGTCAGAGCTGACGTAGTAGCGCACGCCCGCGCGCTGCAGCGCCATCAATCCGCCCTCGTTGTAGTAGTAGACCGTGAGCGCGCCCGACGGCTCACGCGACGCTGTGATCTGGAACGGGTTGGCCGGGTTGCCATACAGGTACTGCGTCGTGGACGCGCCCTCGGTTCGGTTGACGCGGCGCCCGAGCCCGTCGTACGCATACGTGATCGTCTGGCCGCCGGCCGTTGCGGACAGCAGCTCGCCGCGCGTGCTGTACGTGAACGTATCAGCGCCGCGTGACGCCAGGTTGCCGTCGACATCGAAGACGTAGGGAGCCCCGCCAAGGCCGGTGAGGCGGTCGGCGGAGTCGTACACGGCGACAGCGGCGGCCGTGCTTCGGTTGCCGCGGGCGTCGTAGTTGTAGGCCTCCGCCGGCGCGCCGTTCGCGGTGACGGCGGTGAGTTCACCATCGGCATCGTACGTGTAGCCGAAGGTCTGCGCGCCGCCGGGCGTCGTCTCGATCTTTTGCGCGATGCGGCCCGTCGGGTTGTACGAGAGATCCATCTGGAAGACGGTTACGCCCCCCACCACATGAGCGCGGCGCGACAGCCTTCCCTCCGCGTCATAGGTGTTCGTTATCGTCAATTGCGGATCGGTGATCGTGCTGACGGCGGCGCCGGATCCGGCGTGCGCGACCGTGAAAGGGCCGTAACCGGTGAGCAGGCCGTCGCGGTCGCGCACCAGGGCGGTGTTCACCAGATCGGCGCCGCTGGTGAGATTCATCGATGTCAGTCGCATGCGGCCGTCATACCCATAGACGTAGGCGCCCGCAGCGGCGCCGCTCGCCGTCATCGACCGGGGCAGTTCGGCGTCATACGTCATGCCGTTCGTTTGCGCCGGGCCGCCCAACGGCGTCCACGTCGTCGATGCCAGGCGGTCGGTCGTCCCAACATAGGTGAAACCAACCGCGGCCTCTGGATAGCTGCGGCCACTTGGGCGTGCGCCGCTATCGTACCCGGACGCGAGCGTGTCGCCGCCTGCGAGTAGCGTTCCGGTCCATTCGTCGTCGGAGTTGTAGTTCCACCCGACGCCGCCACCGCCGGGCGGTGTGTAGCCGGCTTCGAGGCCATCCGCGGTGTATTCAAGCGCGTGTACGGCACCGCCGGGCATCGTCAGCGACGTGGACCGGCCTGCGTCGTCGTACGCGACGCCGTACGTATGACCGCGAGGCGTCGTCGTGCTGCTGATGCGGTCGGCGTCGTCGTAGCCATACGTGGTGGTACCGGCCGCGTCGGTGCTCGACGTTAGGCGGTGGAGGCTGTCGTATCCGAACGAGCGAGAAACGCTGCCCTGCGTTTCGAGCACGAGTCGCCCTTGCGCGTCGTACGTATCGACGATTGGTGCGACGCCGGCCCCGCCTTGGTAGCTTGCCAACCGCCCAAGGACGTCGAGCGTCGCCGTGAGCGTCCGGCCCTCTGCCGTTGTCAGCGTGAACGTGCGTGTCGGCGCGTCGTAGACGCGGGTGCGCGTCGTCCCGTCGTCTGTGAGCGTCTCGGTCATCTGAACCAGGCTGAGCAGGTTCGCCGGGTCAGACAGCGTCGCTGTCCGGCTGCCTGTGGTCGTGCGGGAGATGCCGCCAAGCGTCGTGGCCTTGAGACTGGTCACGACGGGCGCCTGCATGCCCCAGCGCGGATCGGGCCCGAGTGCGAGCGACAGCGTGCCGCCGTTGGCGAACGTCGTCTGTTCGCTGGCACCCGGTCTGATCAACGACACGGTCGTCGCGCCGCTGGGCTCGATCGTCGTCCGCCGGACCTCTCCGGTCGCCAAGTTCTCTACCTTGTACGTGTGTACACGTCCCAGCGCCGAGGTCGTCGTCACGGCGTACCCATCCGCCAGATCGATGCGGGTCAGCGTCGTGCTGCCGGCCGCTGGATCGTCGTCGAGGATGAGGCGACCGAGGCCGTTGTACGTGAAGGCGTGCGTGTTCGTCAGAGGGTCGGTGAAGCTTTGCAGCAGCCCACCCGGCGTGTAGCTCATCGTGTGCGCTTCGCTCGCAGGGTTCGCCACGCTCGTCAGCCAGCCGTCGCCGTTGACGAGGAGCGCCGTACGCTGGCCGCCTGGCGCGACGATCGCCGATGGCGTCGCGCCCGTGCGCTCGACCGTCGTGGCGTTGCCTGATCCGTCGGTGATCGAGGTCAGGTAGCCCTCGGCGTTGTAGTCAAACACGAAGTGGGTCGCGCTCGTCAGCGCGTCGAGCGTGCGCAGGTGCCGGCCTGTCGACGTGAAGTGGTACAGCTCACGACCATCGTCCGAGGCCACCAACACGTCTGTTATGGACACGCCTGGCATGGCCTGCGCGATGCGCCGGACGCGGAAGCCTTCGGCTTCCGCGACGTAGAGGGCGCCGTCGGGCGCGATCGCGACATCGACCGGTCGGCGAACGTTCGCTCCCAATGCTGGCCGGTTGTCCTCGAAGTCGCCGGCGTACGTGATGTCGGGATAATGTCCGGCGATAGTGGTGATGACGCCGTCCGGTGAGATGTACCGCACGCGGAAGCCGTTGCCCTCGGCGATGTACATGCCGCCGTCAGGCGCGAGCGCGATGCCCTGGGGGTCGTTCAGGAACGCATCGTCTGCGAAGCCGCCGTCCCCAAAACCTGGCGGCGTGTAGAGTCCGAGGCCTGCAACGGTGGAGATGATCCCGTCCGTCGTCACGCGCCGAATGGTGCCGCCGGTGCTCGTTGGGTGGCGACTCACGATGTACACGCTGCCGTCTGTACCGACCGCCACATCCACCGCCCCGTAGAGGCCGGTACTTGTCGCGGAACCGCCATCAACAACGGGAGGTATCGGCTGGCCACCAATCGTGTATCCGGCGAACGTGCTGATGATGCCATCCGTGCCCACCCGGCGGATGCGATAGTTTCGCGAATCGGCGATGTACACACTGCCGTCGGGCCCGACGGCGACGCCCATCGGCTCCGCCAGCCTTGCGGCCGTAGCCGGGCCTCCGTCGCCCGAGAACCCACCGAATGCGGTGGTGCCACTGCCGGCGAAGGTGGTGATGATTCCATCCGGCGCGACACGGCGGATGCGTTGATTGTACGTGTCGGCGATGTACAGGCTGCCGTCAGGTCCGAGTGCCAGGCCTTGCGGGCTATTGAGCTTGGCCAGCACGGCCTGCCCACCGTCGCCGCTGAAACCGGATTCCCCCGTGTCGTTGGCGTTGTCGTTGTTCCCCCCGGCATACGTGGTGACGATGCCGTTCGGCGCGATGCGGCGCACGCGGGCGTTGTCGGTGGCGTACACACTGCCGTCGGGACCAATCACCAGGCCGCGCGGATCGATAGCGGCCGCCTTAGCCTGACCACCGTCCCCGTCGCCGCCGCTTCCGCCGTCGGTACCGTCTCCACCGGCGGTGGTGATGATGTTCGCGAGCGACTGCCCGCCGCGCTGGCGGCCGTCGCCGAACAGCAGGGTCCGCGCCGTCGGGTCGTAGGCGTGATGCGAGCTGAGGCTCCATCCTCCCAGACCCGCCGCACGCGCGTCCCAGCCGCCGACCTCAGTGACGAAGCTCTGCGTCGCCGTGATCACGCCCGTCTCGCGGGCGGCGAACGCGGCTCCGATCCCACCGAAGCCCGGCCGGGCGAACGCGGCGATCTGGCCAAACTGTGCGGGGTAATAGGAGGGTGTGTAGTCGTAATCGACCTCTACCCTGGCGACGCGGCTGCCAACCACGGTACGGCCGTATGCGTCGATGCTGTCCCAGACGAACGTGTGCGTCACGTTCGGCGCAGGCGTATACGACTGTTCATAGAGGCGTCCTGCGATCCTCACCTCGACGCGCATTCTGATCAGGCTAGCCGGGAGCGGATCGGCTCCGCTCACGGGGATGTCGATCCTTCTGATGTCCTCGCGGCCGGGGACGCGGTCGCTCTGGTAGTGCAGGCCGAACGACGTGCCCGTAACTGGAAGCGATTCACCCAGCGACTGGTTCTCGCAGCCGATGATGGAGCCACACTCCTCGCTCGGAGCGTCCACGAGCGGGTCGTCCTGCTCGAGCGGCTTGTCCGGTGGCGGGACCGCGTCGGCCGGAGGGCCGTACGGCCAGTTGAAGTCCCACGGGGTGAAGTGTGTGACCAGTACGCGCCACAGCGTCTGGCCGGGAGCGTAGAGCGTCGCCAGGCGCGTGCGCTCTTCGGTGCTTACGCCGAGCGAGGAGGCATTGTCTGCCACGTCATCGCCATCGATGTCGAGGTCAGCCATGCTCGAGGTGACGCTCACGACCTTGATCACGCGCCCGTTGTCCGATGGCACCCACACGCCCAGCACGCGGTCGTAATAGCCCGCGGGCACAGCGCTACCCACAGGTGCGCCGATGAAGTTCTCGACGTATACCGGCAGTGGTTGGTTGAAGCTGATCGCGTCCGCGCCGGCCGCAACCGCTTCATCCGCGCTCAACTCGACCGCGTACGTGTAGCCGCTGCTCGGTGGAAGCTCGCCAGGCATCGCATCCGGGCCGCTGTCGCCGACCGTGTACTCCGTCGCGCGTACATGCACCGTCGAGACCGGCTGCGAACCGCCTCCGGGAAGGATAAGTTCGGCGGTCGTGCCTTGTGGGAAGAACACCGTCGCCTGCCGCGTGCCATCGGCGTCGCTCTCTTGGCTGCCGCGCGCCGTCTGCATCGCTGACGATGTGAGGTCGATCTCCGTCACGACGGAGTCATACGAAACGAGCACGACATCCGGCGCCCAGGCGAAGTCCTGCCAGGGCGCATCAACGCTGCGCTGGGCAGTCAAGAAGCCGACCTTCTCATAGCTCAACGTGAGTGCCCCGCCGCCGTTGACGGCCATGTCGAACATGCCGTCGGCACGGGTCAGCGTCTGCCCGAACTCGGGATGATCGAGGACGCTGATCGAGACGCCGGACAATGGCTCGTCGGCGCGGTCCAGCACGCGCCCACGCAGCACGGAGACGCGGCGCACCTCGATCGTGCCCGCGGCGACGCCGGTCTGGATCGGATTGCTGCCCGTGTAGAGGAACGCGGTGGACAAGAAGACGTCGGTGGCGACAGTCTGGTCTATCGCCGGAGCGACATCCACCGGATCTGGCGGAAGCCCCGATCCGGGCGTTCCGGTAGGGGTTGCGGTGTCCGTCGCGGTTGGTGCCGGGGTTGAGGTCGCTGTCTCCGTCGGTGTGCCGGTCGACGTGATGGTGCTGGTGACCGTAGCAGTCGGCGTGCTCGTCGCGGTCGCCGTATTCGTCGCGGTTGGACTGTACGTCGCGGTCGGCGTAGGCGTCGGCGAGGGCGTGGACGTCCGAGTCGCGGTGTGCGTTGGCGTCGCGGTAGCCGTGCTTGTCGAGGTCGGCGTCGACGTCGGAGGCCGCGGTGTGTTGGTCGGCGTCGGCGTCCCGTTTCCGCAGACCGTTCCGACGCGGCCGAGCACGATGGCCACGTCCGCGAGTGTAATGCGTCCATCGGTGTTGAGATCGTAGCGGGCGTCATATCGCGGGGTTCCCGCACGTGCGCCGAGTCGGAGCGCCACCAGCGCGGCATCGATCAGACTGACAACACCATCGCCGTTCACATCGCCGGAGCAGCCTGCCACCGGCGACGCGACGGACATCGGTGTAGTCGATGCGGATCGACCGGCCGTGCCGACCAGGGTAGAGACCACAACGACGATCGAGAGCCACCGGAACGCATTGCGCATCATGTTTCAGACCTCCGGACGTTGTCCTGCTTGTTACGCACGCCCGGAGCGTCGCGCACGTTGTCCTTGAACTGCATCTGTACGTGAACGTTGATTCTGCAGAGCGCCGCCACCGAGCAGCCTTCTAGCGCTTGCCTGGAGATTTTCTCGAGGACCGCGGCCGCGGCGTTCGCGTGGACTTCAATCCCGAGCTGGCATGCGGGCAACATCGGTCCACGGTGGACGCCTCCGAGCGGTTCCTCCGCGCCGATGCTCGCCTCTGCGTACACGCGCAGGGACTCGATGCGGACATCGGCTGCCGCGGCAACGAGAACAAACGACGTCGCAAAGCTCGCGCCCAGGGCAGCCACAAGTAGTTCGGGTGGTGACGGAGCCATTCCGGAACCGAGGAGTGCGTCCGGGTAGTCGGCATCGATGGCGAAGGTTCGCCCCGACTGGCGTGGGGCCGCCGCGGCCACGACTGTGCGCGTCTGCGTTCCCCCGAGCCATTCAGTCGACGTCGTGATGTCGACGCGATCCGGCAGCGAGCTAGCGGCGCCGCGTTGGCGCCCTACGTCGATGCCGTTGATGATGGTTTTGAGCGACATTGGGCACCGCACGTACGAGCAACGTTGTGCCGTTCGGCACACTCAATGCGATGCTAGAACGGGCTCGGGGCCCGCCGTTAGAGTAGAACTACTCAATCCACCGCGAGAACCTCACCTGGCTGGCTTCGCGGCCGTCAAACCTCGCTCCATCGCGTAGGCGACAATCTGGCTGCGCGAATCCAGATGAAGCTTGCTCAGGATCCGGCTGACATGGTTGTCGACCGTGCGCGCAGATAGCGTGAGCTCCGTCGCGATGAGGCGACTCGTGAGCCCCCGGGCGACAAGCCCAACGATCTCCGTCTCTCGTTCCGTCAGAGGTCCATCGGCACGTGCGGAACGGGCGGCGACCAGTCGATGCCGCTTCAGAAGCGCGTCCGCCTGCGCCGCCTCAGGTAGTCCGGCCGCCTGCGTGGTACTGGCGAGAAGTTGCTCGCGGGACTCGTCTCGGTCTCCGGATCCGCGCCGGGCCAGAAGCGCCCGACCGAGCTCCAATCTCATCCGCGCTGCGTCGACCGGACGGCCCAGCACTCCAAAAGATGCCGCACTCTCACGCCACAACCGGACCGCGTCGTCCAGCCGGCCCTCAGACACGGCCAGCCACGCCTCGGCCGCCTGGATCGTCGCGCGACACAGTGGCGTCCGGGCGAACACCCCCTGTAACTCAACGACGATGCTTCGGGCGGCGACAACGTCGCCTGATTCACAAGCGAGGCGGCACGCAAACAGGAGCATGGGAAGACAAAAGTAGTTGTCCTGCGTGTCGCGCCACTCCGCGAGTAGTCGCTCGACGAGCTGCCGCGCTTCAGACTTGTGTCCGCGTTCGTTCGCCGCGCGCGCCAGTAGAAACCGCGCACCGCCGTGAACATGGAACTGCGCCGAGAGTTGCGCAGCCGGGAGCATGGGCTCAATCAGGTCTCGGACCTCTTCCCAACGGCCCAGTTCGGCGAGCACCTCCGCCTTCACCAGGAGCGCGTTACCAAACAGGTACACCTCGTCCTGATCTAACAGTAGGAGCGCCTTGTCGACGGTCCGTAGGGCTTCATCGACGCGCCCGGTGAACCGCAACAGGTCAGCGAGTCGCGCCATGAGTGAACCCGCTTCGGATCCTGACCCGAGTCTGTGCATGTAGTCGATGCTTTCGCGCGCCGCCGGCTCCGCCACCTCCCAGTCGTTCGCGCGTATCGCCGCATCCACCAGGGCCCACGATGACGAATAGACGTCCATGTGCCTGTGAACCGACTTGGCTAGCTCGATGCTGCGATCAAGGAACCGGTAGCCAGCCGCGAGATCGCCGCCTGCCGCCACGATAATGCCCAGTGCTCGCCGCCCAACCGCCTCGGCATCGGTGGCACCAGTCCGTTTGGCGATGTCGCGAGCCATTCGTCCCGCCTCGATCGCCTCCCGCGCCTGCGACGTCATGACATACAGCGACGCGAGGCGGCCGTAGACTCGCGCCAGGGCCGCCGTCTCACCGAGCGGTTCTAGAATCTCCAGCGCGTGCCGCAGCATCTCGTTCCTGCGATGGAAGTCTCCTTCAAAGATGCCCGCGAACTCGGCGAGCGTTTCGCCTTCGGCGAGCACATCGCCTCTCGCGCGCTGCCGCTCGATAAGCTGCTCGAAGGCGTTGATCGCGAGCTTCGGCAGGCGGGCCGCCGCAAATGCATCGGCCGCTCGCCGCAGGACCGACTCCCCCTCATCGCCGATCGCTGCGCCCGATGCCAACGCCTGCTCGTACCATCGGGCCGCTTCTACTGGTGCACCGGCCCGCCACGCCGCGTCCGCGGCGGCTATTGCATGACGGACGTGCTCTGTGAGCAGGCCCGCCTTGCCGTAGTGATAGGCAATGGATGCCGACTCAGCCGACTCTTCGTCTCGCGCCTCCAATTCTTCGGCGATGCGTTGATGCAACTCCTTGCGCTCGGACGACAGGAGCATGATTTCGGCCGCTTCGCGAATCAGCGCATGCTGGAACTCGAAGGTGTGCCCGTCGCCCGCATCGCGGATCAGGTGGGCGTCGACGGCATCGTGAAGTGCCTTGAGCGCCAACCGCTGTGAGATTCCTCCTACCTTGAGCAGAGTCGATTGATCAAACCGCCGGCCGAGTACAGCCGCAGTCGCCAACACGTGTACACCCTTCCCCGGCAGCGCCTTGATACGTTGTTCGAGAAGACGCTTCACAGATATGGGAAGTTGATCGGGAATGAGCAGGTTCAGACGATTCGCCGGCGCGTCGCCCGGCAAGGCGCGGAGGATCTCCTCGGTAAAGAAGGGATTCCCTTCGGCGCGGGCGTACAGGTGGTCAACGAAGGCGGTCGATGGCATCCACTCGATGCCGAGCACAAGCTGCGCCATGGCGCGGGTCTCAGACCACGTCAGTGTGCGAAGACGCACGGTGTGAAGGTTGACGTTGCTTGCGCTCAACGTGTGGAGCAAACCAACAAGCGCATCGTTATCCGCGACTTCGTCATCGCGATACGTAAGGACAAGGGCGACCCGCATGTCGCGAGCGTGGCGGCTGATGTCGCTCAACAGGCGCGCCGTCGCGTGATCAACCCAATGCACGTCCTCAATTACGACGAGGCAACCTGCTCCGTCGGGCGCCTCGTCGAGAAATCGCAGTACGGCGTCAGTCACGCGCGCGCGGTTGATCTGCTGTGCTCTCGCCGAGGCATCATCCGCCGCCCCCTCGGAGAAGCCGAGGAGAACACCGTGCAGCCGGCGGGTTGCCATTCCCCTCGGATCAGGCTCGCGGCTTCGCGCACCGCGCATCGCGTCGATGATCGGTGTGTATGCCGCGCCGAGATCCTCCTGGGAGCAGACACCCACCAACGACATCCAGCCGCGGGCGACCGCCATGGCGACCGCCTCCTGCGCCAGTCGCGACTTCCCGATGCCAGCGGGACCTTCGACGAGAATGACCGCACCGCGTCCATGCGTCGACTCGTCGAGAGCCTGAGCAAGGAGCGCGCACTCGTCGTCACGCCCCACAAGCGAAGAGTGACCTATCGGGGTTCTCGACGTCGCCGCCATGCTAGGTAGTGTGAACCAGCGGAGCGCTCCCGCATAGGGACGAGTAGCGCTGCGGTGGCGGAGGCCTTCGCCCGCCGTCAAGGAACGTCGCGGCAGCCATCAGTCCACGGAGTGAGCGCCCGTACGCGGACTGGTCAAGATCACGAAAGTCCAGTCGAGAACCAGGAGTGACGCTAGTCGATGCGGAGCATGAGCACCGGGCAGCGCGAGCCGTTCAGGACGCCCTGCGCAACGCTGCCCAACATCAGCCGGTCGACGCCCTTGCGGGCATTGGTTGTGATCGCAATCGTATCGGCGCCGATCGCCTGGACCACGGCCAGGATCTCCATCACCGGATCGCCTTGCCGCAGAACCGTCTGCGCGTTCAATCCAAAGTGGTGCATCTTCTCGAGGAGACGTTCCAGATACTCCGCCGAGCCAACCGCAGCCGGCTGCGACACCACCACCGCCGCCAGGTTTCCCCGAACCACCGGCCGCGAAGGCGCAGCCTCTCGAGGATCGACGCAGACGAAGGTCACCCGCGCCTGCGTGTGCTGGGCGAGTTCGAGCACGTACGGAAACACCGCCTCGGCCCTTCGAGAGCCATCCAGTGCTACGAGTACATGCTTGAACATTCCATCTCCTTGCCTGTCGCGTCCTGCGAAGTGTCGGCACGCCGCGGCGCCCGCCAAAGCGGTGGTAGCACCCACGGCGCTACATACCGGCTCGTCGCCCAGGCATGCACCGGCAGATGAAGCACATCCCGGATCAATCTTCGGCAGCGGAGCGAGGCGTCGTGAGCGTCGGGGACCCTAGGCTGCCAGACGCACCGGGTCCGAACCACCGGCAGCACGCCGCCGAACCGCTGCAAGGGCATCCGATGCGACGACGGCGCCTCCAAGCGCGCTGACGGCCAGCGTTGTCGCGTACGACAGCAGTGCTGCCGCAAGCGCCAGTTCCGGCGCGACGCCGACAGCACCGAACAGCGCGACGTACGTCGTCTCCCGCACGCCGATGCCCTGGACGGAGATCGGCAACAACACGAACAGCGCGATCACCGGCACGACGGCGAGCGCGTGCCCGAGCGATA
>JANPBN010000061.1:0-2255 GCA_031430415.1 Dehalococcoidia bacterium | reverse complement strand
CTGTACGCAACGCAGGTACGGTCGCGCACTGAACCCGTCACCAACGAGAACGTGCCGCGTTGCTGGTCGATGGTCCGGCCGCTCACGATCCAGTCCTCGTTGTTGAGCGCCTGTTCGAGGACGGCCAGCGTGGACTCGGCCGACTCGCGGCTTATGAACCTTAGCTGACGGTAGCAAGAAGCTGGTTCCGGACAGTGGACTCGCTCATCGACCAAGGTAGCCCTAACTGGATATGCGAAACCGGGAAGTCGTGGCGGCGTGTGACCGTCATCGCCGATGAGCCCAAACGGATCGAATACGACGAGGACGCTGGCCACGAGAGCAACGAGCGATGCGGCGAACCATGCAAGCGGAAGCGGCACGGATCGTCGATGGCCAATGAGTGCGGCGCGCGCCGACCTTGTTCCGTCAGGTGTCCCGTCGCGCTGGGCTACAGCGCCGTCTGCAGCTTCAGGCTTGACCGGCTCCGGCTGCCCGTTGCAGCGGATCCGCCGCCCGTGCCGCGCGTCGCACCCCGGCAGGTGGTCGATAGCGTCCATGCGCGCGAGCATACCACCGCGGCGGCGCCGCTGTCAGCGTGGCACCCCAAGCCCGACCTGGGCGCAATAATAGACCTGCGCCTCAACGCGCGTTAAGTCGGAGGCGTTGTGCAGTGTGTGTGGTTCCCATGCCTCGTAACTGATGCAGACGTCTCTGTTTGGCGACTCGACAAATGCACCCCAGCGCCCTTGGACCTCGATGACGCCCGGCATGTCATCGATCCAGCCCCGATTCGTGAGTGCAGTTACTGCTCGGTTCAAGGACTCGCCGGGCGGATCGCCCGTCTCGAACGTGAGTTCGTGGCATGGCGGTGGCGTGGCGAAGCCGTCGCAATCCCCGAGTTCTTCGAGGATCGTGCGTGCGTTGGGGGGACGCGCCGCGTCAGGCACCTCTGGCGCGGTTAGCGGGCTCTCGTTCATTCGGAAGACGATATAGGAGGCGAGAATGACGATGGCTCCGCCGACAAGGCTCCCGATGGCTCCGAGCCATCGTCTCAGCTTGGCCCCGGCCGTCTGATCGGGTCGTTGCTCCATGCGCGCGAGCATACCACCGCAGTCGTCACGCTGTCAGCCGCCGGCGTCACCCACGACGGTCGCCTCGATCAGCACAGAGGGCGGCGGGCGGCGATGCGAGAGCTTCTTCGCCCACGTCGTGCCGAGCGTCGCGACCTCGTCCGCATCCATCTCGCGCGTCGCGTCGATGCGCAGGCCGGCGGCGGCGTAGCGTGACGTGAGCGCGTTGCGGACGTAGTCGGGCGTCACGTCCGGCAGGTCGCGCGCCTCAATCGGCACCGGGTCGTCGAAGATGCGGGTGTTGAGCACGATCCGCACGCGCGCGCCCTCGCGTCCCCGGCGCGCGCTCGCCTCCAGCGCCGCGGGTTCGCCCAGGATGACGCCGCGCATCAGGCTCCCCCACGGCAGCGTCACGAAGATCTCGTCGGCGATGTGTGACAGCGCATCCGGCATCTGCTCGATGCTCGCGACGACATACAGCGCGTTCGCCGCGCCGCCCCGCGCCGGCTTCGCCGCTGCCTTCGCCGACAATTCGCGCAAGTTCTCCCGCACCGGATCGATCGCAATGACGCATCGCTGCGGATGCTCCAGCGCGTACCGATACGCCCATCGCCCATCGCCCGCGCCGAGGTCGATCGTGACGCCGTCGTATGGCGCGATCGCGTCACGCAGGCGCGCGAGATCGCACGATTCTGTCTGCTTGCCGTGCACGACCGTGATTGTCACGAGCGACCTAACCCCCGGCCCCTTCCCTGAAGGGAAGGGGAGTTTGTTTCGTGGAGTGTAGGCCGTGGGGGGTGGCTAGGCACGGGCGCCGAGCCGTTAGGAGCGATGGTGGCCAGGCGATTACGCGCGCGCCACCTCAGCCTGCTTCGCGATCGCGGCGAAGGCGTTGGCGTCGCGGACGGCGAGGTCGGCGAGCATCTTGCGGTCGATCGTGATGCCGGCCTTCGTGAGGCCATCGATCAAGCGGCTGTAGGTCGTGCCGTTGAGACGCGCCGCCGCGTTGATGCGGGCGATCCAGAGCCTGCGGAAGTCGCCCTTGCGCTCGCGGCGATGCACGTAGGCGTAGTCGAGCGCGTGCAGCAGCGACTCGTTCGCGCGACGGAACACCGAATGCCGCTGGCCCTTGTGGCCGGCCGTCATCCCGATGATCTTCTTGTGCCGCGCCCTCGCTGTGACGCCCCGCTTCACTCTCGGCAT
>JANPBN010000060.1:0-1643 GCA_031430415.1 Dehalococcoidia bacterium | reverse complement strand
GGAAACGCGGCCTTTCTTGACATCTGCGTGCAAGACACGCCCGTGCTTGACGTTTGTCAACTTGAAGCGTTGCATCGATGTGCATCCGGGACGGACAATGTCCGTCGGAGTTGAGAGGAATTGGAAGGATGGGGAACGTATGAGCAGATTCTTGCGATTAGCGTTGGCGCTGTCGGGCGCGGCGCTTGTACTTGGGGCCATCGCGGCGCCCATGACCAACGGCGGCGGCGGCGCGAGCGCAGCCATCGGCGGCCCGGTGATCCTCGGTGGCGATGACCTGACCGACCACGGCGGCGTAGACATTGACGGGAACCCTCTTGCGGGCTGGCTGTACATGCAGCGCGCCCTCGAGAATATCGAGCCGAACGTCACCCGCTCGAACGATGGCAGCATCGCCGCGCTCGGTTCCGCCGAAGATGGCGGAAACGCAGGTGAGGCTATCGCCGTCGCGGCGAGCAAGGTCGGCATGACCGTCACCTACTACGACGGCGGCCCGGCCATTGCGGATTTCTTCTCGGAACTGTCCAAGGGCAACGTCGACCCCGCGATCATCTGGGTTGCGGGCAACGGCGCAGGCAACGATATCGATGAGCAGGAAGAGATCGACGCGCTGATCGCCGGCGCAGGCCAGATCAACAGCTTCGTGAACAGCGGTGGCGGGCTCATGTCGCACGGCACCGAGTACAGCTGGCTGCAGGCGCTCCTGCCGGACAGCACCACGGTCAACAACGGCAGCGAAGACGACCTGTACTTCACGCCCGAAGGCCTGGTGGCGCTCCCGGCACTAACCGATAGCGACATCAATGCCGGCCCGTGGCACAACTACTTCGAGGGCGACCTCGGCGGACTCGATGTGCTCGTGCGCTCGGAGAGCAGGCAGGCGAACTGCGGCGAGCAGACGGTTGAGGCGCAGATCGTGCAGGAATGCGAAGACGCTCCCGTCGTCATCGGTGGCGCACGCGTGAGCATCACCGAAGAGGTCGACGACAACAACGACCCGACGGCAACGCCGACATCGTGCATCCCGCCGCTGATCGGCTACCGCTGCGACGGCAACCCCGGCAGCGGCACCGTATCGACACCTGTGCCGCCGTCCCCGGTGGCCACGGTCGCAGGCGCGACGGTCGTCCCCGCGGCGACGGCGACGCGCGTCAGCCAGCCTCTCGGCATCATCCGGGCCCCCGACCCCGGCGACGGCTCGGGCACCCTCGGTGGCAGCACGCCGCTGGCGACGCTCATCATCGTCGGTCTCGCCGGCATGGCGATGATCGCCCTTGGTGCGAAGGACTTCCGCCGTTCGCGGTAGGTGCTTCGACGGAACGAACAGAACGAGTGGCCGCGCATCGTGCGCGGCCTCTCTGTTGTTGCGCGGAGTATTGTTACTTCGTCGAGATGACGCGCGTCTTGGCGATCTTGTCGTGCCAGCCTTCCTTCTTCGGGTCGAAGAGCACCCACAGGAAGCCGAGCCCCAGCGGGATCGATGACACCCAGTATCCGACGTATCGCAGAACAGCGGTGCCCGGATCGATCAGCGCGCCCGTCTCGGCGTTCACGACCTTCAGTCCCATCACCATCTTTCCTGGCGTCGACCCCGAAGTCGTCCAGAAGTACACGGCATAGCCGATGCCGAGCGCGATCTGGAT
>JANPBN010000059.1:0-7631 GCA_031430415.1 Dehalococcoidia bacterium | reverse complement strand
TTTCGCGTCGCCCAAGACCTGGCCGCGAAGATCCCACATGCCCACCTGCGCCCCTTGCCGCAGGGGATCATGAGCTACCTTGCTGCCGGACGAATCGACGACGTGATGAACATCCTCAACGAGTTCATCGATGACGGCGCGGCTCGATCAGCTCCCCCTTCAGCGAGGCCAAGCGTGCAGACGGTCCTCGTGACCGATCTTGTCGGACACACCGAGATGATGCAGCGCCTGGGCGATACTGAAGGGCGCGAGGTACTCCGCCAACATGAGCGCATCACGCGCGAATTGCTGAACAAGCACGGTGGCATCGAAGTGAAGACAATGGGCGATGGATTCATGGCCTCCTTCTACAGCGTGACTTCGGCCGTTGAATGTGCCATCGCGCTGCAACGCGCGTTCGTCACGCACACTGGATCGATGCCGGAGCCACTGCACGTCCGCGTGGGACTGAACGCCGGCGAACCGATCGAGGAGGATGGCGATCTGTTCGGGTCCACCGTAATCATGGCCTCGCGCATCGCCGCGCAGGCTGCCGCGGGCGAGATCCTCATCCCGGAGCCGCTCCGACACCTGCTGTCGGGAAAGAGCTATGTCTACGCCGATCGCGGCGAGACCATCCTGAAGGGCTTCGAGGATGCCGTCCGCTTGTACGAGGTACGCTGGCACGAGTAGGTTGAAATCGGAACGGGATTCCCCGCCACCTGACGGCGTGTCCCTGTGTGAGCCGGTCGCCGATACGTAAAGGAGGAAAACTATGCAAGAGGCACAGGTACTCGCCGAAGACCACGAATCGGCCAGAGGAAACCGCCGCCTTCGCCTGCTCGTCATGCTGAGCGGGATGGCCTTTGTCCTCGTGCCGGGCAGCGAGAGCATCCACGCGGGTCTCCGGACGACGCTCGGCATCGGCGGCGTCCAGTGTTGCTAGCGTCGCGCTAGTTCACAGCCGGCACCCAGTAGGGCCCGCCCCACGACAGATCGAACGCATTCGAGTTCACGACGTGCGCCCAGATCAGCCACGCTACCCATCGCGTGAGGCCGTAGAAGAACGGCCCGCGATACAGCACGATGAGCGCCTGATCGGGGACATATGGACGTATCCACGCCAAGAACGGATCCTGCGGAACAACCTCGGTGCGAAAGTACTCCGTCGTCAACACGCGCCAGTTCAGTAGCACCATGCCGATCCAGAATCCGTCCCACACAAATCCGAGGCTGCTGAAGTACGCGGACGCATCGATATAGCGTCCTGTCTCCCCCGCGTACGCCCAGGCACCGAAGCTCACCCGATCGAGGGTGAAGGGAAAGAACAGCATCACGCCGTTGGTATCCAACGTATCGCTCAGCGCGTGGGCCCAGATGCCTATGACCAGGCCGACAGCCCAGGGCTTATTCCGCGCGACGAGCCAGAACAGTAACCCCACAAGCACTCCAAAGAGCAGCGAGTGCGTGAAGCCCAATCCGGGCCAAGAGCGATGAAACTGCACCGGATCGTCGGCCCTGATCTCGTAGCCGGCGATGTTGATCCCGTAGATGAACCACTTGGTGAAGAGATCCGGCGCCCACGATCCTAGCGTGATCGCGACGAAACTTACTTTGAAGCCGAGCCGCCGCTCGATTCCCGCAAAATGGCGTTTGATGACGTACGGCTCGACGTCGTGCGTCGCCCAACTCATCGGCGAATGCGCCGAAATACGGCGGGCACTGCCGACACCACCAGCATCAGAAAGACGATGCCCTCAGCCCAAGAGAGCAGGAAGCGCGGCTCCAGCACGCCGATGGCGACGTACAGCGTCGCGGCAACAACGTATGGGACGAGGGTGCCCACGTGGCGGCGCAGATAATCCAAGCTGGGCGGCCTGTCAAACACTGAGATGCTGCTCTCTAGCCGCCGGCGGCAGATCGCCCAGTACATCGAGATGATGCGAGATAATACCGGACGCGCCTCGGCGAATCGCGTCTGCCGCCTGCTCCGGACGTTCGACATCCCACACGATGTACTCCAGTCCAAGCCGCCTTAGCGTGGCTTCCCGCTCATCGTCGAGCATCCGCGCCTGGATCGTAATGGCACGCGGCGGCGTCGCGACAACCCTCGCTTCAAGCGCGCGCCAACCGGAGCTGTCATCCACCGAGTAATAGAGCGTCTGGTCGGGCCGTACTTCGCGCACACTATCCAGGAGCTGCCAACTGCCGCAGAAGCCGATCGGCCCGTGATGCCAGCGATCCAAAATGCCGAACGTTGTCTCGATGAAACGTCGCTTCTCGGCGCCGCTGTACCGCCCGCGTTTGAGGTCAAGCATCAGGCCTACCCCATGGCTACGATCCAGAAGTTCGTCGAACGAAATAGGTGCGATGTCGAGGCGCATGAACGCGCGTGCGATGTAGACGGCCCACGGTCCTTCGCGATGAAACCTGTTGATACGGCCGTTATACAACAGGGGAAGGAGAGGCGCGCGCAGTTCGTGCCGTACCCAGATCCTCGATCCGTCGAATCGCAGGTCGGCCTCGATCATGTCGACGCCAGCAGCAAGGGCTTGCTCGATGCGGCGGCGGCGGTTGCCGTGGGCGTGCGCAATGCGCAGAACGTTTCGCGACGCCATGCGAACCTCCGGCGCCAGCGTACCATCCATGACCGTTCGGCATAGGTCGTTGGTGCGTACGTAGATGTCCACCTTGAAGCAGCATCCATCGGGTATCCGAAGCCGCTGGCCTAACCTGCTATCGCTGCCGGTCGCCGGAGGCGCGGGCGAGCGGGTTCACTGGACGCGCGGCCGTGACCTTCGCCAATTCGTCACGCTCGCGTTTCGCCTGGTCCAGGTCAGCCATCGCGCTATCGAGCAGATCCTTCGCCGAAGCGCCGTCCTCCGGGAAGCAGACAATCGCCACGGAAGCCTTGCACGGTTCGGCCTCACCGCTGCTCCCAAAGACGGAGACCTGCGAGAGGCTCGCGAGCAGTCGCGTCGTCACGGAAACCGCTGCAGCGCGGTTCGTTTCCGGCAGGAGTACGGCAAATTCGTCGTTGTTCAGCCGCGCCACGATCTCAGGCGCAGACACCGCCTCAGCAAGGCTGACGGCGGCGCTGCGGAGGAGGCGGTCGCCCATCGTTTGTCCGTAGTCAGCATTGAATTTCGTGAAGTCATCGAGATCCACGACGACGAGCGATAGTGCCTTCGCGTAGCGACCACAACGCACGAGTTCCGCTTCGATCGCCTCGCTGATGTAGCGCTTGCTGTACACCCACGTCACCGGATCGATGTCGTTGAAGCGCGCGCTGTTCTCCTGCGCCGCAAGATCGCGGACGGCTAGCGTGTAGTGGCCGACGAGCAACTCCACCATCTCCGCATCGATGTCGTTCTTGTCGAATGCGAACACCACGATGCCATAGGGCTCGCCTTCGACCAGCATGGGGACGAGCGCGACCTTCTTGATGCCAAGTGTGTGCTCCGCGGCCTTCGCCACCTCAGACGGGATGACGCCTTCCCAGAGCTCCACGAGCGAGTCTCGAATCACCACTTCGCCGCCGTCGATGACGAGTCGTCGTAGGCCGCTCAGCGGCAGGTCGAGTTCGAGCGAGGTCAGATCCTCCTGGTACGCGTCCATCGCGCGCTCGAGTCGCGGCTCAACGACACCCTGGATATCCATCGTCGTGAGGATGTCTCGCTTCTTGTCGAGCATCAACGGCAGGACGAAAACCGCGTCAACGACGCTCGGTGCCTTCTCGAGAAAAGCGCCCATCATCTCGTGCGGACTGCCAGCGCTGTGCAGGAACAGCGACAGAATCACGAGATCGAACAGCCGCCCCTCTCTGCCCACGGGGCGTGAACCATCGAGCGATTCGATCGCGATGTACGGCTCCGGATTGGAGGAGCGACCATTGTTCTTCTTGGCCAGCCAACGCATGGTGAGTACCTAGTCCTCCGCGAGCTTGACGACCATCGTGTGTTCGTTATGCACTTCGACCTTGGCATCGCGCGACATCGCACGCGCAATACAGGCGCGTAGTACCTCCGGGTCGAGGTCCGTCGTCGTGTCGAGCGCGACGATCGCGACACCGTTGTTGTAGCTCAGCAGCGACATGTCGTTCACGCCGGACATACCGAGGAGCGCCCGGTGCAGGGGCACGAGGTCGACACCACGCCGCTTGTCTTCGACCGTGATCCGGTAGCTGCGCGGCAACAGGTCAAACCCACGCCGCGGCGCCTCCGCCTGGATCGGCGGCAGCGGCTTCGGCAGCGGGCGGTTATCGATGGGCGCGGGCTCGAGGTGTTGGGCCGTCGCCGTCTGCGGCGACGGATCGCGCAGCACGGACGGGCGGGGCGGCATGCCACTCAGGCGCGGGATCACGGGCGTGTCGTCCCAGTCGTCGTCCGTCGATGGACTCGGAGGATCACGCCGGATTGACACCGGCGCCGGACTACCGACCGATCGCTCCACGAGCGACATGAGAACCTTCAGGTCGGCTGCCACCTGCGCCACAGCGGCGGCCGTCTCCTCGACGGTTCGTTCGATCCGTGTAAGCCGATCGCCCGCCCCGGCATCGTCATCGCCTGACGCCAGATCTGCGGTACTGGCCACGGCGCTCAGCCGCTTCGACCACGGCGAATCGGCGGGCGGCGGTCCCGGCTCGTAATACGACGGCGGCGCAAACTCGCGGAGCGATGGCCTCGCTGGCTGCGGCGCGGCCAAAGGTGCTGGCGGTGGCGACATCTCCGCGTCCGATGACTCGCGTGCAGACTTCTCGGCCTGAACGCGGCGGATCGTCTCCTCGATGGCGTCATCCGGTTCGGCCTCGACAGACGCAGCTTCGGGTGCGGCGTCCATCGCTGCCTTCTGCGCGGCGACACGGAGGATCGTCGCTTCGATGGCATCTGTCCCACCGACATCGTCAGCAACCTTCGCCGCGACGGGTGATGCGTCGGCGTCCATCGCGGCCTTCTGCGCCGCTACGCGGCGAATCGTCGCCTCAATAGCGTCTTCTGTACCCCCGCCAGCGTCTGCCAGCGTGCCGGCTGTCGGCGCGGCAGCGTCCATCGCAGCCTTTTGTTCCGCTACGCGGCGAATCGTCGCTTCGATAGCGTCATCTGTACCGGCGCCAGCGTCTGTCAGCGTGCCGTCTGCTGGCGCGGCAGCGTCCATCGCGGCTTTCTGCGCGGCGACGCGGCGAATCGTCGCCTCGATGGCATCCTCCGGTTCCGATACCGGAGCCCTGTTCGACTCAAGCGTCTGTGCGTGTGCCTGCAGAACTGCCTTCTGGGCAGCTACTCGCCTGATCGTCTCCTCAACCTGATCCTCGTGCTCTTGCGCTGTCTGTGGGCGCGGCGATTCATCGTCGCGCCGCGCTTCGGCGCCGCCAGACTGGCCACCGGCCTTCTGCGCCGCGACACGCCGAATCGTTGCCTCGATCAGGTCTTCGTCGACGTTGTTCTCCATGGGCGATATGACTCCTCAGTCGCAAGGCGGTGGAAAGAACGACAGCGCTGCCGCATGGGCGCGCACCCTCACATCTAGTGTTCGGCATCGCGGGTAGGGAACTTCACGGATTTGGTCGCCGATTTCCACCACCCGCGCGATGTTATGTCATATCCCGTGCGTGCCTCCGGGCGCGCTACAATGGGGCCGCTATGCGCATCCTGCTCCTCCACGGCCCGAACCTGAACACCCTGGGAACTCGCGAGCCCGAAATCTACGGCCGCCAGACCCTCGCCGATGTCGAGGCGATCGTCGCCGAGCGCGCTGCGGCCCTTGGCGCCGAGGTTCGCTGCTTTCAGGCCAACGGCGAAGGCGCGATGATCGACTGGTTACAACAGGAGCAGAAGCAGGCCGATGGCCTGATCATCAACGCCGGTGCGCTGACACACTCAAGCATCGCCTTACGCGACGCGATCGCGGGTGCAGCCCTGCCGGCGATCGAAGTCCACATCTCGAACGTCTACAAGCGCGAGCCGTTCCGGCACGTCTCGCTCATGTCCGCCGTGTGCAGCGGGACGATCGTCGGCCTCGGCGCCTTTGGCTACGATCTCGCGGTTCAGGCAATCGTCCAACAGTTGAACGGCAGGAGCAGCCATGCCTGACTTCATCCCATTGACGCCCGTTTCGCGTCCCGCCTCGAATCCCGGCGGCGACATCGCCTGCGACATCACGATCGCCACGCCAGACGCCCGAGCGGGCCTCGCGCAAGGCCTCCGCTCCGGCATCGTGTCAGTACGCGAAATCGAAGGCGGGGTCGAAGCAACATTTCGGCCCGAAGCAAGCGATGCCGTACGCCAGTACATCAACCTCGAATCGCAGTGCTGCTCCTTCCTCAGCCTCGCCGCACGCCCCGAAGGAGATCACCTGCTGCTCGCCGTCACCGGCGGCCCCGAGGCGCAGGACTGGATTCGCAACATCTTCAGCGACACAACGTTCGGCACCTAAAGGAGCTCCATGAACGATCGCATCCGGCGGCTCCGCGGCGCGCTCAACGAGCGCGGTCTTGGCGCAGCGCTCATCTCGAGTGCGCAGAACCGACGTTACTTGAGCGGATTCACCGGATCCGCCGGCTACCTGCTCATCACCCCCGACGACGCGATCATCGCGACGGACTTCCGCTATTACGAGCAGAGCGCGTCGCAAGCGCCGGACTACCGGCTCCACAAGGTCGTCGCCGGTTTCGACGCCTGGGCGCCGAAGCTGTTCGCCGGCATCGGCAGCAAGACCGTCGCCATCGAGTCGAACGATATGACGGTCGCTACGCATAAGGCCTTCAAGAAAGCCATCGACTCGTTGCCCGAGGCCGAGCGCGTCGAACTGGCGCCGACGCCGAATCTTGTCGAGGCGATCCGCATCATCAAGGAGCCCGGCGAGGTCGACGCCCTGCAACGCGCCGTCGATCTCGGCGATGCAGCGTTCACCGACGTCGCCGAGCGCGTCGAGCCGGGATGGACCGAGAAGCGCGTTGCCTGGGAGATCGAGAAATACATCCGCGAACACGGCGGCGACGCATTGTCATTCGACACGATCGTCGCCGGTGGCCCCTGGGGCGCGATGCCGCACGCCTACCCGCGCGATCGCAAGCTTGAGGCCGGAGAGGGCGTCGTCATCGACATGGGCTGCGAGGTCGATGGATACATGTCTGACCTGACGCGCACGATCTTCCTGGGGAAGCCCGACGACCAGTTCAAGAAGATCTACGACATCGTCCTCACCGCTCAACTCACGGCTGAAGAGTTGGTGAAGCCGGGCATGACGGGCGACGAGTGTCATATGATCGCCCACAACGTCATCGAAGCGGCCGGGTACGGCGACACGTTCGGCCATGGCCTCGGCCACGGCATCGGCTTGCAGGTGCATGAGGCGCCCCGTGTCTCACGTTCGGCGGTCGATGTCCTGCAGGACGACATGGTGTTCACCATCGAGCCCGGCATCTACATCACCGGCTGGGGCGGCGTCCGCATCGAGGATATGGTCGTGCTCGAGAACGGCAAGGCACGCGTGATGAGCCGAGCCCCCAAGCTGCAGTTCGTCGGTTAGGGCGCGGTGGAGCGCTACGCGCCGATCCGGTACCGTTCGGCGACCATTTCAGAATCACGGAGGACGTCCCGTTCATGATCTCAACGAGCGACATGAAGAAGGGCGCAACCATCGAACTCGATGGG
>JANPBN010000058.1:0-2008 GCA_031430415.1 Dehalococcoidia bacterium | reverse complement strand
GGATGAGTGGATCCACCTGTCCGCCGCGGTGCTCGCGCGCGCGGTCGAGAACGCGGCCGTCGTCACGGTGCCCCGTACCGCTGAGTCGCGCCTGAAGCGCATCGAGATCGTCGGCATCCAGGACACGGCGGCGCTCCTCGTCCTCGTGCTGCAGCAGGCGCGGATCAAGCAGCAGGTGCTGATCTTCCCGGAACCGCTCGATCAGGAGGCGTTCGCACAGATCTCCCTTCATCTCAACAACGCCTTCGCCGGCCACAGCGCCGCCGAGATCGCGCGCTCGCAGGCGCAACTGACGCAGATGGAGTGGCACGTCGCCAACGCCATGCGTGAGATCATGGATGCAGCCGACCGCGGCGGCTACGACGAGGCCTACCTTGAAGGCGTGCGCAACGTCCTCAGCAAGCCCGAGTTCGCCACCAGCGACAAGATGATGAACCTGCTCGAAGTGCTTGAGCAGCGCAATCTCACGCGCCTCATTCCGTTCCGCGAGATCTCGGCCGATGGCGTTACCGTCATGATCGGCACCGAGAACGAAGAGGACGCGATGCGCGACTACAGCGTCGTTGTCAGCCCGTACGGACGGCCCGGCGGCATCACGGGCGCCGTAGCCGTCGTCGGGCCCACGCGCATGCACTACTCGCGCACGATCTCCACCGTCCGCTTCATCTCGGGGCTGATGAGCGAGATGCTCTCGACCTACTACGGCGATGACGATCCCGGCGACGATCGTATGGGCGCCCCCGAACCCTTGCCAGATCCAGAGATAGAAGAGATGAAAGAGTGAGGAGCGATACATGACATCTGAACGTGAAGACGGCGCGCAGACCGCCGACCTGCCCGAAGATCCCGAGCAATTGAAGGCGATGGTTCGCGAGGAACGCGACAAAGCGCAGTCGTTTATGGCGAGCTGGCAGCGCGCCGCCGCCGACTTCCAAAACTTCAAGCGCCGCGTCGAAGACGAACGCACCGAGACGTCGCGGCTCGCCAACGCGGCGCTGATCATGAACCTGCTGCCGCTCGCCGATGATCTCGAACGAGCGTTGCAGAACGTCGACACGCATCTGGCCGGCCTGACGTGGGTCGATGGCATCCGCCTCATCCACCGCAAGTTTCAGGCGCTCTTCGACATGGCGGGCGTCACCGAGATCGATGCCGACGGCCAGTCATTCGATCCCGCGATCCACGAGGCCGTCGCCCAGGTGCCCGGCGACGAGAACCGCGTGCTGTCCGTGGTGCAGAAGGGCTATCGCCTCGGCGACCGCGTGATCCGTCCGGCGATGGTCGTGGTCGGGCAGGGCAGCGGAGAGAGTCCGGCATAGGCCGACGATCGCCGCAACTGACGGCGCAACCGAGACATCCACGCCGGAGAGCGGCGCAATCGATACAAGGAGAACACAGACATGGGGAAGGTAATCGGCATTGACCTGGGGACGACGAACAGCGTCGTCGCTGTCATGGAGGGTGGCGACCCGGTCGTCATCGCAAACGCGGAGGGCTCGCGCATAACGCCGTCGGTCGTCGCAGTCAGCAAGACCGGCGAGCGCCTCGTCGGCACGGTCGCCAAGCGGCAGGCTGTGACGAACCCGGAGAACACGGTCTACTCCGTGAAGCGCCACATGGGCCGGAAGTTCGAGGACGTGGAAGTCCAGCGCGACCTGCCTCTGCTCGGCTACAAGATGGAGCGCGCCGCCAACGGCGACGCAGCCGTCGTCATGGGCGGACGCAGCTACTCGCCGGCGGAGGTCTCGGCGATGATCCTGCAGAAGCTCAAGGCAGACGCTGAGGCGTATCTCGGCGAAACCGTCACGGAAGCCGTGATCACGGTTCCGGCGTACTTCAACGACCAGCAGCGACAGGCCACCAAGGACGCCGGCAAGATCGCCGGCCTCGACGTCCTCCGCATCATCAACGAGCCGACGGCGGCCTCGCTCGCCTACGGTCTCGACAAGAAGGCCGAAGAGATCATCGCCGTCTACGACCTCGGCGGAGGCACCTTCGACATCTCGAT
>JANPBN010000057.1:0-19068 GCA_031430415.1 Dehalococcoidia bacterium | reverse complement strand
GTCATGACGGGCCAGGACGCATGGCGACGCAGCATCGGCGGCGAAGTCATCTGTTACGTGTGGTAGCGCAATGTCACGAATAGGCAAGTTGCCGATCCCAGTCGCAAAGACCGTCCATCTCGACATCGACGGCTCCACCGTCAAGGTCAAGGGTCCGAAGGGCGAACTCACACGCACGTTTCCCGGTGGCGTCTCGTTCGAGGTCGCCGAGGGCACGGTCAGCGTGATCCGCGCGAACGACGAGAAGCAGACCCGCGCCATGCACGGCCTGTCGCGCTCGCTGCTCGCGAACATGGTCACCGGCGTCGCCGATGGATACACGAAGACGCTGGAGCTTCAGGGCGTCGGCTACCGTGTGACGCAGGCCGGTGAGAAGATCACGCTCGCCGTCGGGTACTCCCATCCCGTCGACGTGACGCCGCCGGCCGGCATCCAACTCGAAGTCGAAGGTACGACGAAGCTGCACGTTCGCGGCATCGACAAGGAACTGGTCGGGCAGGTGGCCGCAAACATTCGCAAGGTGCGGAAGCCGGAGCCGTATAAGGGCAAGGGCATCCGGTATCTCGGTGAGAAGGTACGCAGGAAGGCCGGCAAGGCCGGCAAGGCGGGTAAGTAGATGAAGGGCAACAAGACTCCCCGAGCGGCCCGGCAGCGTCGCCACGTGCGCGTGCGCAAGACGGTCTCCGGTACGGAGATGCGGCCGCGACTGGCCGTCTTCCGGAGCCTGACGCACATCTACGCGCAGGTGATCGACGACGGCAAGGGCACCACGCTGGCCGCCTCGTCCGATCTCGAAGCCGGAGTGAAGGACACGAAGGGCAACAAGACCGAGCGCGCGAAGGCCGTCGGATCGGCCGTCGCCAAGAAGGCCATGGATGCCGGTGTGACGCAGGTCGTCTTCGACCGCGGCGGAAACCGCTACCATGGGCGCGTCAAGGCACTCGCCGAAGCGGCCCGCGAGGCCGGACTCGATTTCTAAGTCGATGAGCAGGCCTAGGCCGGCACGAAGAGAGAGAACGTAATGGCAGCACCGAGAACCGGCAAGAGCATTGAGCCTCGTGAGCTCGAGTTGCAAGAGAAGGTCGTCTTCATCAACCGCGTCTCTAAGGTGGTGAAGGGTGGCCGTCGCTTCAGCTTCAGCGCGGTCGTCGTCGTCGGCGATGGCATGGGCCACGTCGGCGCTGGCATGGGCAAGGCGAACGAGGTGCCGGAGGCGATTCGCAAGGGCTCGGCTGTTGCCCGGAAGAACCTGATCAAGGTGCCGATGAACAAGACCACGATCTCTCACCCGATTCTCGCGCACTACGGTGCCGCGCGGGTGATGATGAAGCCCGCGTCGCCCGGTACCGGTGTCATCGCCGGAGGCGGAGTGCGTGCGGTGATGGAGTCAGCCGGCATCAAGGACGTGTTGACGAAGTCCCTCGGCTCGAGCAACGTGATCAATGTCGTCAAGGCCACGATCCAGGGGCTGTCGGAACTGCGCGATCCGCGCGCTGAGCTCGCCCGCCGCCGCGCGAGTGTCGCACGCAAGGTCGAGGCGTAAGTCATGGCGAAAATCACGGTCACCTGGGAGCGCAGCGGCATTAACCAGCGAGAGGATCAGAAGCGCACGATTGCGGCGCTCGGCCTCAAGAAGTTGGGGCAGACCGTCGAGCACGACGACAACCGGACGATACGCGGCATGGTCATGAAGGTGCGCCACCTCGTGATCGTCAAGGAGGAGGCGTAGATGCAGCAGCAAGACCTACGCCAGCCCGCCGGAGCGACGCACAAGCGCAAGCGCGTGGGTCGCGGTAACGCGAGCGGTCACGGAACGTACTCCACCAAGGGCATGAAGGGCCAGAAGGCCCGGTCGGGTGGTGGCGTTCGCCCCGGTTTCGAGGGTGGACAGCTGCCATTCATTCGCCGCATGGCCCGAAAGCGCGGCTTTCGCAACGCGTTCCGCGTTGACTACGAAGAAGTGAACATCAGCAAACTCGAGCGGTTCGGCGCTGGCGCGGACGTGACGATTGACACGCTTCGCGACGCGCGCCTCGTCCAGGGCAGCAAGCCGGTCAAGATCCTCGGCAATGGCGACCTTGCGGTCGCGCTGACGGTGACAGCGGACAGCTTCTCGGCTGGCGCGAAGGCGAAGATCGAAGCCGCCGGCGGCAGCGTCGTCTGGATTGGCGGCGAGCCCGTCGCCGAGGTGGCCGAAGACAAGCCGAAGAAGCGCGGCAAGGCGAAGGTCGAAGCGGCTGACGAAGCCGAGACACCTGCCGTAGCTGCGGAGGAAGAGGCGGGCGATGTCGCTGGCAGCTAACCGTCAGCAGGGCGCAAGCCGGCCGCGCCTGCTACAGGCGGTCTTTGACGCTGTCCAGCAGCCGGACATCCGCCGGAAGCTTCTCTTTACCGCGATGATCCTCGTCATCTTCCGGTTCATCGCGCACATCCCGCTGCCCGGCGTCGATCCGCGACAACTCCAGGACGCGTTCGCCTCGAACAACCTCCTTGGCCTGTTCGACCTGTTCAGTGGCGGCGCCCTGCGCCGTACGAGCATCGCATCCCTGGGCGTGTACCCCTACATCACCTCGTCGATCATCATGCAGTTGGTGACGCCGCTGTTTCCTTCGCTTCAGGCGATGCAGCAAGAAGGCGAACAGGGGCGCAACCGCCGCGAACTCTATCAGCACTGGATGACGGTGCCGCTCTGCTTCGTCCAGGGCTACGCGCAGCTCGTCATTCTGAATCAGACCTTGCAGGGAACGCCCGCCGCGGACGCGATGTTCGATCCGACGTTCACCGGCAACGACGCCTTACCGACCATCACCGCGCTCTTCGCACTTACCGCTGGGACGATGTTCCTCGTGTGGCTGGGCGAACTGATCACGGAGAACGGCATCGGCAACGGCATCTCCGTCATCATTTTTGGCGGTATCGTCGCCGGCATGCCCGGATTGCTCAACACGCTCTTCCAATCGACGATCGGTCCGTTGGGCATCGCGCTTCTCGGCGTGCTGTCGGTGTTCCTCGTCATGGCGATCGTCTTCATGCAGGAGGCGACACGCAAGATTCCGGTGCAGTACGCCAAGAGCGTGTTCCGTGCCGGGAAGATGTACCGGCAGTCCGGGCAGAGCCATATCCCATTGCGGGTGAACTCCGCGGGCATGATCCCGTTGATCTTTGCGTTCTCGATCGTGATCCTGCCGGTCACCATCGCCCAGTTCGTACTTGATTCGTCGAGCACGCCGTGGATCCGTGACATCGCAAGTTTCTTCGTCCGCGTGCTTGGGCCTGGCACGGGAGGCGGTGGCTCAGGAGCGAGTCCGGGCTTCTACGCCATGGTGTTTCTCCTCGTTGTCGTGTTCAGCTTCTTCTACACGCTTGTCGTGTTCCAGCAGCAGAACCTGGCGGAGAACCTGCAGAAGCAGGGCGGCTTTGTTCCGGGCATTCGTCCCGGTCGGCCCACCGGCGAATACATCATGCGCGTGCTCGTACGCATCACGTGGGCAGGAGCGCTCTTTCTGGGTGTTGTGGCCGTCATCCCGTACCTCGTGACGAACTGGTTCAACGTGAGTGCGCTGACGATCAGCAGCACCGGCATGCTCATCGTAGTGGGCGTCGTGCTCGACACGATGAAGCAGCTCGAGGCGCAGTTGCTGATGCGCAACTACGAAGGGTTCATCCGCTAGGTGTACGTCATTTTCTTTGGCCCTCCTGGCGTCGGCAAAGGGACGCAGGCGCAGATTATTGCGCAACGCGCCGGCTGGGCTCACATCTCGACCGGCGACATGCTGCGGGCGCATGTGAAGGACGGGACGGTGCTGGGAGTTAAGGCGCAGTCCTTCATGGACAAGGGGTTGCTCGTGCCCGATGACCTGGTGATCGACATGTTCATGGCGCGGCTCGGCGAGCTGCGACAGGATCAGGGTTTCGTCCTCGATGGCTTCCCGCGCACCCTCGTGCAGGCAGTTGCCCTCGAAGACGCGCTCAAGCGAGAAGGAAGGACCATCGACATCGCGATCAACATCAAGGCGTCGGACGATGTTCTCGTCGAGCGGATGATGGGACGCGCCAAGGATTCGAATCGGTCGGACGATACGCCGGAAGCGATGCGCACACGCCTGGAAGTGATGAAGCCGCCGGCGGACCTGCTCGGACACTATCGCGATGCCAGCAAGCTGAAGGACGTCGATGGGCAGCCCGATGTCGCGACCGTGACGGCGGCGATCGTCGAGGCGCTCGGTCTCAATGGTGGTCAGGCGGCGAAGGCCTAGACATGCCCATCATCATCAAGTCGGACGACGAGATAGCGATCATGAGAGAGGCCGGCAGAATCGTCGGCGAGACGTTGCAGAAACTGGTTCGGGAGCTGCGTCCCGGACTTGTCGTCAAGGACTTGGACAAGGTGGTCCGGAAGGAGTTCGAACGTCACAAGGTCGAGCCCACCTTCTTGGGCTATCACGGATATCCGGCCACAGTCTGCGTCTCGGTGAATGAGGAGATCGTGCACGGCATCCCAGGCAAGCGTGTTATCCAGGAGGGCGATGTCGTCAGCCTGGATCTGGGATGCACGCACAAGGGGTTCGTCGCGGACTCAGCGCTCACCGTCGTGGTCGGGGCGCCGAAGCCGGGAACGCAAGAATTGGTGGACGTAACACGAGAGTCGCTGAACGAAGGGATCCGCCACGCCAAGGCCGGTAACAAGCTGGGCGAGATCTCCCACGCGATCCAGACCTACATCGAAGCGCATGGCTTCGGAGTTGTGCGCGAGTACGTGGGTCACGGCGTCGGCCGCGACATGCACGAGGACCCCCAGGTGCCGAACTTCGGCCCGGCGGACCGCGGACCCGTGCTGAAGAAGGGAATGGTGCTGGCGCTCGAGCCGATGGTCACGGTTGGCGATTGGCGAACCCGCCAACTGGACGACCACTGGACCGTGGTGACAGCTGACGGAAGCCTTTCAGCGCATTTCGAGCACACGATCGCCATAACCGACGGCGACGCGCAGGTGCTGACGGCGCGGGATGGCGAATAGGAGTTTTCGTTCGTGCATAGGCGCACGGATTTGGTATGATAATGGGCTTGAGACAATGCCTCGGGATAGGAGCGCATGCCAAAAAAGGACGCGATTGAGGTAGAAGGGCTTGTGAAGGAGCCCCTGCCGAACGCGATGTTCAAGGTCGAACTGCCGAATGGGCACCAGGTACTGGCGCACATCTCCGGAAAGATCCGCCTGAACTTCATCAAGATCCTCCCGGGCGACCGCGTCCTGGTGGAGCTTTCCCCGTACGACTTGGCCCGCGGCCGGATCACGTACAGGTTTAAGTAGGGATACAGACATGAGAGTCAGGGCATCGGTCAAGAAGCGCTGCGTAAAGTGCAAGATCATCAAGCGGCACGGCGTCCTTCGCGTCATCTGCGAGATTCCGAAGCACAAGCAGCGTCAGGGGTAAGGAAGCTATGGCACGAATCGCAGGCGTCGACATTCCGCGCGACAAGCGCGTCGATATCTCGCTCCGCTACATCTTCGGCATTGGCCCGACGGGTGCGTCGCGCATCGTGTCGCAGTCGCAGATCAACCCGGCGACGAAGGTGCGCGACCTGACCGATGAGGAGATCAACCGCGTCCGTGAGATCATCGACAAGGAGTACACGGTCGAGGGCGACCTCCGACGCGAAGTACGCCAGAACATCCAGCGGCTGATCGAGATCAACTGCTACCGCGGCGTCCGCCATCGCCGCGGGTTGCCGGTTCACGGACAGCGGACGCGCACGAACGCGCGCACGAAGCGCGGCGCGCGCCGCACCGTCGCTGGCAAGCGCAAGGCGAGCGCGAAGAAGTAAGCACCAAGCGCCCAACGACGCGGGCACACGCAGCGGCGCCTGGGGCGCGCAGAGGAGACGCATGGCGGACAAGAAGCCATCGACGAAGACCAAGGGACGCAAGCGTGAACGCAAGTCCGTACCGCGCGGGCGCGCCTACGTGCAGTCGACGTTCAACAATACGCTCATCACGCTGACCGATCCGAACGGCAACGTGCTGTCGTGGGCGAGCTCCGGTCAGGCGGGCTTCAAGGGGAGCCGCAAGAGCACGCCCTACGCCGCCCAGATCGCTGCCGAGCAAGCAGCGCGCAAGGCGATGGAGCACGGACTGCGCCAGGTCGAAGTCTTCGTGAAGGGTCCGGGCAGCGGGCGCGAAGCGGCCATCCGGGCGCTCCAGGCGAGTGGACTGCTCGTGCTCAGCATCAAGGACTCAACGCCCGTACCACACAACGGCTGCCGGCCGCCCAAGCGTCGTCGCGTCTAGGCGGCTGGAAGGACACAGGAAATATGGCTCGATACACAGGACCGGTCTGCCGCGTCTGCCGGCGCTACGGCGAGAAGCTGATGCTCAAGGGCGACAAGTGCGTGACCAAGTGCACGCTCGACAAGCGCCCACAGCCTCCCGGAGCGACGCAGGCACGCCGCCGGAAGCTCTCGGATCGCGCGCTCCAGCTGCGCGAGAAGCAGAAGGCGCGGTACACCTATGGCGTGCTCGAGAAGCAGTTCGTCCGCTACTACAAGGAAGCGGTGCGTCGTCCTGGCGTGACGGGCTCGAACCTCGTGCAGCTGCTTGAGATGCGCCTCGACAACGTCGTCTTCAAGGTCGGCTTCTCCGACTCACTGAAGCAGGCGCGCCAACTTGTGCGCCACGGCCACATCATGCTCAACGGCCGCAAGACCGACATCCCTTCGGCGGCGACGAAGGGCGGCGACGTCATCGCGTGGGTCGCCTCGAGCAAGAAGAACGAGTGGTACAAGTTCGCCCAAGCGAACATGTCGAGCAAGCGAGCGCCGGAATGGCTGTCGGTCGACACGAGCCAGATGACCGGACGCGTCGTGTCGCCGCCCGCCCCAGCCGAAAAGACCGGGGCGTTCGATCCGGCAATCATCGTCGAGTACTACTCGCGCTAGCGGACGTACGGGCAGGCCGCGGGCGCCATCGCAAAGTCGATGGTGTGGACGCGCGATGCCCACGGGAGGAATGCGTTGAACGAACTTGAGCCCGCGCACATTGAGATCGAAGACGAGACGGAGACGTATGCACGCTTGATCGCGGAACCGCTGAACGCGGGCTTCGGGACAACGCTCGGCAACGCGCTGCGTCGCGTCCTCCTCAGCTCGTTGCCCGGCGCCGCTGTGACGTCGGTTCGTATCGAGGAAGTCGAGCACGAGTTCTCGACCATCCCGAACATGAAGGAGGACACGACCGAGTTTCTCCTCAACATCAAGGAGATCCGCCTTCGCTCGTACTCCGACCGGCCGGCGAAGCTGTACCTTGAGGCGCAGGGCGAAGGTCCGGTCACGGCAGAGGCCATCCAGACGACGGCGGACTACGAGATCGTAAACCCCGAGTTGCAGCTCGCGACGCTTGACTCCGCTTCGGCGCGACTCACGGTGGAGCTCAACGTTGAGACCGGCCAGGGCTACGCGCCGGCCGGCCAGAGCGATGGACTCCCGATCGGCGTCATCCCGGTCGATGCCATCTTCTCACCTGTGCGGCGGGTGAACTTCCATGTCACACACACACGCGTCGGGCAGATGACGAACTACGACCGGTTGACACTCGAAATCTGGACCGACGGCACGATGTCGCCGGTCGACGCGGTGAGTAAGAGCGCCGACATCGTCGTCGACGAGATGCGGATGTTTGCGCAGCTCGGGAAGCCGCTGCCGCCGACGGTCGATCGCGGCCTCGGTGTTGGTACGTCGCTACCGCCGGACAAGTACAACATGCCGATCGAGGACCTGAACCTCTCGGTGCGCGCGTACAACTGCCTCAAGCGGAGCGGCCTGATGACGGTCGGTCAAGTGCTGGAGAAGAGCGAAGACGAACTGCTCTCACTGCGGAACTTCGGGCGCAAGTCCTACGACGAATTGAAGGACAAGCTGGTCGAGTTGGGGTTGCTCCAGGCATCCGATGACGACGATATGTCCGACATCGGCGGCGGCGTCCCGGTACGCGTCGGCGGCGACGACGCATCGGAGTCGGCTGAGGACCTCAGCCCGCTCGGTGCTGCACTCATCGAGGCGCTCCGCGAAGCCGGCGAGGATCCGTCCGAACTGATGAAGCGCAACGAAAGGGAAGACTAGCCATGCGCCACAAGATCAGCGGACGCAAATTCGACCGCCCGAGCGATGAGCGCAAGGCGCTCCTTCGCGGCCTCGTCGCCGATCTCATGCGCCACGAACGCATGAAGACGACTGAGGCAAAGGCCAAGGAAGTGCGCCCGATCGCCGAAAAGATGATCACGCTGGGCAAGGATGGCACCATCCACGCCCGCCGGCAGGCGCAGGCGTACATCAACGACAAGGACGTCGTAAAGAAGCTGTTCGACGAGATCGCGCCGCGGTTTACGGCGCGACCGGGCGGCTACACGCGCATCATCAAGCTCGGCCCCCGCGTAGGCGATGGCGCGCCCATGGCGCAGCTCGAGCTGGTCGAGCGCGGCGTCTAGTAGAGCGATGAACGGTGCTGCGCTTCGGCGCATCGCCGTGCTGATCGAGTACGACGGGACCGCGTATCGCGGCTCGCAGTACCAGGACAACGGCCCCAGCATCCAATCGGAGCTGGAAGCCGCCATAACGAAGCTGACCGGCGACACGCCGCGCGCCGCGTTTGCGGGGCGCACGGACTCCGGTGTGCACGCTCTCGGTCAGGTTGCAGCGTTCGATTCGTCGGTGCGCTTGCGGCCAGACGAGTTTGTGCGCGGCCTCAACCACTTCCTCCCGGCGGATATCGCCATATTGGGAGCGGCCGAGGTCGGTGTGACGTTCGACCCGCGAAGGCGCGCGCAGATGCGCGTGTACCGGTACCGGATCGATACGTCGCCTGTGCGCTCGGCGCTGGAGCGGGACCGCACCTGGCACGTCGGACGTGCGGTTGACGTGGCGGCGATGCAGAGGACCGCGGCGCGATTGCTGGGAAAGCACGACTTCGCGGCGTTTGCGGGGCCGTACGAAGGATCGACGGTTCGCACGTTGCAGCGGTGCGAAGTCACGCAGGATGGTCGCGAGGTGACCATCGAAATGGAAGCTCTGGCCTTCCTGCCGCACCAGGTGCGCAGGATGGTCGGGCCGATGACCGAGGTGGGACTCGGCCGGCAGTCTGAAGATGACGTTGCGGCGCTATTGGGCGGCGTAGCGTCGAGTGCGGGGCCGGCGGCGCCTGCTTGCGGGCTTTACTTGGTGCGCATAGAGTACGACGGGTTGTCACTGGCGCCCGCCGAAGGAAACGGACAGGAACGATGACGACGTACGTGCTGAAGGCGAAGGACGTGACCGAGACGTGGCACCTTGTCGATGCGTCTGGCGAGACGCTTGGAAGGCTCTGCTCACGGATCGCGGCCACGCTCCGGGGCAAGAACCGGCCGACGTTTACGCCATCGATGGGCAACGGCGACTTCGTCATCGTCATCAACGCTGCCAAGATCAAGATCTCGGGCGACATGAACGAGAAGAAGTATTACCGCCACTCGATGTACCCCGGTGGCCTCAAGTCGATCACGCAGGAGAAACTGCTGGCGACGAGGCCGGAACGCGTCATCGAATACGCTGTGAAGAAGATGCTGCCGCGCAACTCGCACGGCGACGGCCTGCTCCGGCACCTGAAGGTGTACGCCGGTCCGGATCATCCGCACCAGGCGCAGATCAATGCCGGCAAGGGCAAGGCGAGCAAGCCAGAAACGGCATAAGGAAGGCACTCCATGGCGACAGTCGAGCGATATCTCTACGGGACTGGGCGGCGCAAGACGGCCGTCGCGCGCGTCCGGCTGTACCCGGGCACGGGTGAGATCCTGGTCAACGGCAAGGGATACCTCACCGTGTTCACACGCGGTTCCCATCAGGCCGCCGTGCTGGCGCCACTGAAGGCTGCCGGCGCTCAGGAGCGCTTCAACGTGATGGCGAAAGTCGAGGGCGGCGGCATCACCGGATGGGCCGGCGCGATTTCACACGGCATTGCACGCGCCCTGGTGGTCGGCGACGAGTCGGCGCGGCCAGCGCTCCGCAAGCAGGGGCTCCTCACGCGCGATGCCCGCATGAAGGAACGCAAGAAGGTCGGCCTGAAGCGCGCTCGCAAGGCGCCGCAGTACACCAAGCGCTAAACGGCGCCCAAAGCGTCGGATCGGAGGATCCCCGTGGCACACTCGAAATCCGCGCTCAAGCGCTGGCGGCAGAACGAAGCGCATCGTGACCGCAACAAGCCGGTGCGTACATCCGCCCGCACTGCCGTCAAGAAGGCGCGCGTGCTCATCGCGGCAGGTGGCGGAGACGAAGCTTCAGCCGCTATCCGCGAAGCGGCGAGTATTCTCGACCGCGCTGCAAAGCGGAACGTCATCCACAAGAACGCCGCGTCCCGGCAGAAGTCCCGCATGATGCGGCACCTCAACCAGGCCGCTTCAGCGCCCACCACCGAGGACGCTCCGAAGAAGGCGCGTAAGGCAGCGACAAAGGCCCCCGCCAAGGGTACGGCGAAGGCGACTGCCAAGAAGACCACTGCAGCCAAGCCCAAGGCGCCCGCTCGCAAGAAGGCGACGTAACGCTTCGGCGCTGTCCACTGCGAACCCAACAAAGCGAGAGCCGCAGGGCTCTCGTTTTGGTTCGCCCTGCGGGTAGCCGTGACATAACGGCCCGAATACGGCACAGATTGTGATTGTAGGCGCACGGAACACCGTAGTATGATGGCGCATCGCGCCGGTCGGCCGCGCAGGGGCGCCCCTTTACCGAAAGTTGCTCATGCTCCGCACGCTGAGGTCCCCATTCAGCGACGATGACGATGAGACGGATCGCGGCGACCGGACACCGTCGCTAGCGCCGACGCTCGCTGCCGCCGCTTCGATCGTCGCGCTCGGATTCCTCGGCAGCCGCCTGCTGGGTCTGCTGCGCACCGTTGTCATTGCGAATCAGTACGGAACGAGTGCCGATCTCGACGCGTACTTCGTCGCATTCCGCATCCCGGATCTAATCTTCCAGCTGCTCGCCGGTGCCACGCTTGGCAGTGCGTTCATCCCGACGTTTGCACGCGTGCTCAACAAGAGCGGCGAGCGTGACGCTTGGCGGCTCACAGCGTCCGTGCTGAATCTCGTGTTCGCCGCGACGTTGGTGCTCGCGGTCATCGGACTCCTCCTGGCGCCGGTGCTTGTGCCCCTGACGGCGCCGGGGTTAGGCGAAGGGACCGGGCAGGAGGAGCGGCTGACCGCGCTATCGGTCGACCTCACGCGAATCATGATGCTCTCACCGGTGCTGTTCGCCGTCAGCGGCATGTTCATGGGCATTCTCAACGCGCGAAATCACTTCATCGGGCCCGCGCTCGCTCCGCTGTTCTACAACGTCGCGATCATTGTCGGAGCACTGATCTCCGACGACGTGCGTGTGCTGGCGATGGCTGTCGTGGTCGGGGCGGCGCTCCACTTGGCGGTGCAATTGCCGCTTTTGCGCCTCGTTGGCATGCGTTGGCAACCGGTCTGGGATTGGCGCGACGCGGCCGTGCGCGAAGTCGGCCGGCTGATGGGCCCGCGCGTCGTTGGACTGGCGGCGTATCATATCAATTTCGTCGTAGCCACGTTCTTCGCGTCGACCGTGGCGACCGGGGCGATCTCGGCCGTGAACTACGCCTGGCTCATCGTGATGACGCCGCTCGGGTTGTTTGCGATGGCCATATCGACCGCCGTGTTTCCCCGTATGGCCGAACAGGCGGCCGCGGACAAAGGCGAACTGCAGGACACGCTGTCTCGGTCGCTGCGGCTCATCCTGTACCTGACCATCCCTGCGAGCGTCGGCCTGATGGTGCTTGCCAAGCCGATCACGTCGTTCCTGCTGAGGAGCGGCGCCTTTGACGACGCATCAGTGAACATTGTCGTCGGCGCGCTCGTGTTCTACTCGGTCGGCCTGTTCGCGCACAGCGGTATCGAAATCGTGAGCCGCGGGTTCTACGCGCTTTCCGATACGCGAACGCCGGTGCAGTTTGCCGTTGTCTCGATGGTGATCAACTTCACGTTGTCGCTTCTCTTCGTGATTCCGTTTGGCGTTAACGGACTTGCCGTTTCCCTGTCGATAGCGACGATCGTCGAGTTCGCGTTGCTCTGGCGTGCACTTGCGGCTCGCCTGCACGGCCTCGACGGTGGTCGCATCGCCTACTCGGTCGTTCGCACGATAGCGGCGACCGTCGTCATGGCCGAAGTGATCGCACTCTGGCTGTCCGGGCTGCAGTTGACGGGTGCACTCGATCTCAGTCGCAAAGCCGACGGAGGCCTCGCGCTCACTGGAGGAATTCTGCTCGGTGCAGCAGCCTTCTTCTGTACGACGCGCCTGCTCCACAGCGAGGAGGCCGATGTGCTTGTAGCGCGCCTCCCGCTGCCCTCGTCGCTCCGGACACTGCTGCCGTAGCTAGGCGCTCCCTGCGCGCCGACCCGGATCCATCTGGCGGTTGACCGTGATGACGCCTCGCACGGACTCGAGCTTCGCCATGAGCCGGCTCAACTGGGCGACGCCCGTCGTCTCGAGCGTCAGGTACACGGACGTTGTACGGTCGCCGTGCTCGGTGCGGACGCCCATCATGTTGACCTTCTCTTCGGAGACCAGCGTGGAGACGTCCCGCAGCAGTCCGACGCGATCCCATGCCTCGATGTGCACGGCGACGGGGTAACTCGCGTCGGTGCGCCCCCACTCGACATCGACTAGGCGATCCTTCTCGTCCTCGTGCAGCACGTTGTAACAGTCCTCGCGGTGGATCGTCACGCCGCGGCTCCGCGTGATGTAGCCGATAATCCGGTCGCCGGGTACGGGATTGCAGCACCGGGCGATCTGCGTGAGAAGGTCGCCTGTGCCTAGCACCTGGACTGTGTGACTTGTGACGCGCCGCTGCGGGCCGTCGATCGCGGGTATTTCCGGCTCGTCCTTGTGGATGAGCGGCGCGAGTCGCGCCGGTATGTGCGCAGAGCTAACACCACCGAATCCGAGTGCAGCCAAAAAGTCATCGAGGTTGTCGTATTTGAAGATCTTCAGAACGTCGTCCTGGCACTCCGAGAGCGACAGGTTCATGCGGCGCAGTTCCTTGTCGATGATCTCGCGGCCGCGGTCGATGTTCTCGGCGCGCTCCTGCTTCTTGAACCACTGGCGAATCTTCTCTCGCGAATGGCCCGTCTTGATGTAGCCAAGGTTTGTGTTGAGCCAATCGCGCGATGGCCCACGCGATGTCTTCCCGGCGAGGATCTCGACTACGTCACCGTTCTGAAGTTGGTAGGTCAGTGGAACGAGCCGGCCGCGGATCTTTGCGCCGACGGTGCGATGCCCCAGTTCCGTGTGGACGCGATAGGCGAAGTCGATCGGCGTCGCGCCGGCGGGCATCTCCTTGATTTCGCCCTTGGGTGTGTAGATGAAGACCTGGTCTCGAAAGAGGTCGGTCTTGACCGATTCGACGAACTCCTCGGCCGCCGACATCTCGCGCTGCCACTCGAGCAACTGGCGCAGCCATGACATTCGCTGGACGTACTGCTGGTCCTGGCGCCCGTCCTCCTTGTATGCCCAGTGCGCGGCGACGCCGTACTCGGCCAGTTGGTGCATGTCCTGCGTGCGGATTTGGATCTCCAGCGGGCGCGCGCCGATGGCCATGACGGTCGTGTGCAACGACTGATACAGGCTCTCCTTCGGGCTCGCGATGTAGTCGTCGAACTGGCCCGGAATCGGGTGCCAGAGGCCGTGTACCACGCCGAGCGCGTTGTAGCAGTCTCCGATTGTGTCGACGATGACGCGGAGGGCCAGGAGGTCGTAGATCTCCTCGAAGCTCTTGTGCTGTGCCTCGTACTTCTCGGCCTTCTGCGCGATTGAGTAGATGTGCTTCGCGCGGCCCTTCACATCCGCTTTGATGTCATGCTTCGCGAGCTCTTCGTTGAGGATGCGCTCGACCTGCGCGATGTACCGCTCGCGGACTGTGCGCTTCGACTGGATCTGCTTCGCGATCTGCTTGTAGCGTTCAGGCTCCAGGTATCGGAACGCGAGATCTTCCAGTTCCCACTTAATCTGCCAAATGCCCAGGCGGTTCGCCAGCGGAGCGTAGATTTCCATCGTCTCTTGCGCCGTGCGAATGCGCTTCTCTGGTGGCTTCGCATCGAGCGTGCGCATGTTGTGGAGGCGATCGGCCAGCTTGATGATCACAACGCGGATGTCCTCGGCCATGGCGAGGAACATCTTGCGGAGACTTTCGGCCTGGATCGTCTGGTCGCCGGGCCGCTCGCTCGGGGCGCGCCAGGTGATCTTGTCGAGCTTGGTCGCCCCATCGACGAGCCGCGCGACTTCTTCGCCGAACCGGCGCTTGATCTCATCGTTCGGGACGCCGCAGTCCTCCTGGACATCGTGCAGCAGTGCGCCGGAGATGGCTGCCGCGTCGAGCTTCAGATCCGCCACTGTCATCGCCGCATCGAGTGGGTGGATGATGTACGGGTCGCCGGTCAGACGCGTTTGACCACGATGCGCCTCAGCCGCGAATGCGTACGCCTCCTCGACCTGCTTGACCTTGTCGGCAGGGAGATACGCGCTGATCTTGTCGATCAAGGGCTGAGCCGTGGGTTCGTGTGCGACGGTGGTCAACGCTACAGCCCCAGTTCTTGCAGGACGCCATCGGTGGACTCGGTGTGGCCGACACTGTGCCCGGCCTTCACGCTTCCGCGCCCAGTGTATCGAATGTATATCGCCCGACTGTCGCCTCTTGATATGCTGCGTATCAATGACAAGCGAATCCCGAAGCGAAAAACCCCGAAAATATGCCGCTCCCCGAGGCACGTCTGACGTGCTCCCGGACGATTGGCCCTACTGGGTGTTCGTTCGCGACACCGTCGAGCGGATCTGCACGCTTTTTGGGTACCGCCGTATCGACACTCCGATCTTCGAGCACGCCGGGGTCTTCCTTCGGACTGCGGGCGGCGGTACGGACGTCGTCGAGAAGGAGGTGTACCTCTTCGAGGATCGGGGCGGAGACCAGCTCGCACTTCGGCCGGAGGGCACCGCGAACGTCGTGCGGGCCTACATCGAGCACGGCATGTCGAGTCAGCCGCAGCCTGTACGGCTGTTCTACATCGCCCCGAATTTTCGCTACGACAGGCCTCAGGCCGGCCGTTACCGTCAGCACACGCAATTCGGCGCCGAATGCATCGGCGATGGCGATCCGCTGGTGGACGCCGAGGTGATCGACCTCCTGACGTCCGTGTACCGCGCCTTGGGATGGACAAGCTTCACACTGAAGCTGAATAGCATCGGCGATGGCGTCTGCCGCCCCGGATACGTCGATGCGCTACGCGAGTACTATCGTCCCAGGCTGAGCGATGTGTGTGCGGACGACCGTATGCGCTTCGAGAAGAACCCGATGCGCCTGCTCGACTGCAAGAACGAGCGCTGTGCAGCAATCATCGCGGCAGCGCCGAAGCTGTCGGCGTACCTCTGCGATGCCTGCCGCGATCACTTCGAGCGAGTTCAATCGCACCTTTCCGCGCTAAACATAGGCTTTGTGCTCGATGATACGCTCGTGCGCGGGCTCGATTACTACACGCGCACGACTTTCGAGATTCAGCCTGTCGTCGAGGGCGGCCAGAGCACGGCGGGCGCCGGTGGCCGCTACGACGGTCTTGCCGAACTGCTGGGCGGCCCGCAAACGCCTGGAATTGGCTTCGGCAGTGGGATCGAGCGCATCATCCTGAACCTGAAACGCGAAGGTATCGCTCCGCTCGCGATGCCGAAGGTGGCGCTCTTCATCGCGCACCTGACGCCAGAGGCCGCGCTCGCGGCAACGCAGCTCGCGACCGCCGTACGCGCAGCGGGGTTGCAGGCAATCGTCGGCGCCGCCGGCCGCAGTTTGAAGTCGCAGATGCGCCACGCCGATGGCAAGGGCGCCGAACGCGTGGCGATCATAGGTGCGGATGAACTGGCTGCAGGCGAGGTGACGTTGCGTAACATGACGGATCACAGCGAGCGTCGCGTGAAGCTCGCGGACGTCCCGTCGGCGCTCTCCAACTAATCCGATGCCGGATATGCTCGTGCGCCTGTACGTCCTGCCCGATGCGACGCCGTATGACGAGCGCTGCACTGCCGCCGCGATTGTCATACGGAGGTTGGAGGCGTGGGATCGTGGGGCGCTCCGGCGGTTCATTGGGCCGAACTTTAGCGATCGATGGGCCTCCGAGGCCGATCTCGCGTTTGGAGGGCATCCGATCACCGGTTTCGCCGCGGTGAAGGGCGGCGAGATCGTCGGCTTCGCGGCGTACGAGTGCACGCGGCGGGGCTTCTTCGGGCCGACGGGCGTGCGTGAGGACTTGCGCGGAAACGGCGCCGGAGCCGCGCTGCTGTTCCGCTGCCTCGAGTCGATGCGCGAGATGGGCTACGCATACGCCATCGTCGGGGGCGCGGGTCCGGACGACTTCTACGCCCGCGTCTGCGGGGCAACCGTGATCGACGGCAGCGAACCCGGAATCTACGCGCAACTCTATCGCGAGATCGCCGCTCAGGGCGGCTGATCGCGACGCAGTGCTAGAATGACTCTGAGGTTGGAACCCCCCTTTTTGCCAGGGGGGTTCGGTGTGTGCGCAATGTTTGACCGATTGGAAGCCACAGAGCAGCGATTCGACGACCTGACGGCCGAAATGGCGCGCCCGGAGATCAGCGGCGACTACGAAAAGTTGCAGGCCATCGCCCGCGAACGCGCGTCCATCGAACAGGTCGTGTCTCTGTACCGCGACTGGCGCACGAACACGAAGGCAACCGAGGAGGCGCGCGCCGTCCTCGGCGACAACGATCCCGAAATGGCCGCGCTCGCCCGAGAAGAATTGGATGCGTTGACCTCGGCGCGGGCCGAACTGGAATCGAAACTCAAGCGCGCACTGGTCCCCAAGGATCCGCGCGACGATCGCGACGTGATCGTCGAGATCCGCGGCGGGACGGGTGGCGACGAAGCAGCGCTGTTTGCGGCCGATCTGTTTCGGATGTACACGCGTTACGCCGACCGCCGCGGCTGGAAGACCGAGCTCGTCTCCGTGAACGAGATCGGCATCGGTGGCATCAAGGAAGTGGTGTTCGAAGTACACGGTACCGGCGCTTTTTCGCGTCTGAAATACGAGAGTGGCGTGCACCGCGTCCAGCGCGTGCCGGCAACCGAGGCGCAAGGCCGCATCCACACGTCGACAGCGACCGTTGCCGTGCTTCCGGAGGCCGACGAAGTCGAGATCCAGGTCGCCGACGCCGACCTTCGGATCGATATCTTCCATTCGGGCGGCGCAGGCGGACAGAACGTCAACAAGGTTGCCACGGCGGTGCGGATCACGCACAAGGCGACGGGCATCGTCGTTGTCTGCCAGGACGAGCGTTCGCAACTCAAGAACCGCGTCAAAGCGATGGCAGTCTTGCGGGCGCGCCTGCTTGATCAGAAGCAGAGCGAGCAGGCCGAGGAGATCGCTGGCGCCCGTAAGAGCCAGGTCGGCACCGGCGAACGCTCCGAAAAGATCCGCACGTACAACTTTCCGCAGGACCGGCTCACCGACCATCGTGTCGACGGGCTGACGGTGCATAACCTCCCGCGGATCCTCGATGGCGAGATTGATCCGATCATTGATGCTGTGTCGGCCGACGTGGAAGCGCGGCTTCTCGGAGAGAGCGGCGCAGACGCCCGCAGCGGGGCGCTTGCACGATGAGCGAACGCCATCGACTGGAAATCGAGTTCTGCATGGTATGCAAGTTTCATGGCCGCGCGTTTTGGCTGGCGCGCGAACTTATGGATCAACGGCCTGACCTCGCGGATGAGTTCGTCCTCGTCCCTTCTTCCGGTGGTGCGTTCACGGTGCGATACGATGGTGCGGTTCTGTGGGACTATCACGAGTCGGGGCGCTTCCCCGAGCCGAAGGAAGTGCGTGAGGCCGTCCTCGGCGCGAGCGGGCGCCCCTTAACGCCGCCGCGGCACTGACGTGTCTTCCGGAATCACCGTCGCTCATTTCCTACATCTGGCGACTGAAGCGCTCGTCGCCGCCGGGATCGATACGTTCGATGCCCGGCTTGAGTGCGAAGTTCTGATGGCGCACGGCCTGGGCATTGACCGCACCCATGTTCTCGCGTCGATGACGGCGTCTCTAGTCGACGATTCGGGAGCCCGCTTCGGCGACCTGGTCCGGCGGCGATGTAGCCGCGAGCCTCTCGCGTACATCATCGGAGAGCGAGAGTTCTATGGGCTGGCGATGGTCTGCACGCCCGCGGTCCTCATCCCGCGGCCCGAGACTGAGCTGCTCGTCGAGATCGCCCTGAACGCAATCGGGAACGACGCCAGGCGGGTGCTAGACATCGGTACAGGCAGCGGCTGCGTCGCAGTTGCGATCGCCGTGAACTCCACGGAGGCCGCCATCATCGCCGTCGATCTGTCGTCGGGAGCGCTTGAGGTCGCAGCCCAGAACGTGGCGCGGCACGATGTCGGAAGCCGCGTGGCGCTACGACGGGGAGACCTGCTCGCGGACCTATCGACCGCGGATCTGATCGTGGCGAATCTTCCTTACGTGAGCGAGGTGGACTGGGCGAGACTCCAGCCGGAGGTGCGAGACTTCGAACCGCGAGAGGCTCTGGTTGCCGGGCCGCTTGGAACCGAGGCGATAGAAGCGCTGATTTTGGCCGCGCCCTCCCATCTCGCATCTGGCGGCGTGCTGGCGGCGGAGATGGGTGCGTCCCAAGGAGCAGCGCTCGTGGCAGCCGCAAAGCGGTCCTTTCCGACAGCGGACATTAGCGTGAGAAAAGATCTCGCCGGACACGACCGGGTGCTCGTCGTTCAGACGAACGGAAGCGCCCAGAGAGGGCCAGCATGACGGCGCGCGAGACTCCGGTTTGGGTGCCGTGCGGCGACCTTCGACTCGAAGGCCAGCTCACGGATGGTGATGCCAATATCTCGCTGGTCATGCTCCAACCCCATCCCCAGATGGGCGGAGACAAGCACAATCCCATCGAAACGACCAACTGAGGCGCGGCCGCGAGCCTCGGTGCGACGACCCTGCGGTTCAACTTCCGCGGGACGGGCGCCAGCGGAGGCGC
>JANPBN010000056.1:0-5426 GCA_031430415.1 Dehalococcoidia bacterium | reverse complement strand
GTAGCGATCGCCGGCGCCGCCGCGAATCGACTCACGAAGCGAGTCGACGAACGCCTCGCGCCGCCGTGCGGCGACATCCTCCGGCGTCGGCAGACGCATCGGCTTCAGCTTCTTGCGGATGTCCTTCTCGATCGTGTGCAGCAGCCGCATCTCTCGCGAAGTAACGAGGGTGATCGCCTCGCCCTTCTTGCCCATCCGTCCCGTTCGCCCGACGCGATGGACGTACGCGTCGGAATCGTCGGGAATGTCGTAGTTGACGACGTGGGTGACGTCCGGGATATCGAGTCCACGTGCCGCGACGTCGGTCGCAATGAGCAGATTCGTGCGATTTTCGCGGAAGGACTTCAGCACGCGCTCGCGCTGACCCTGGCTCATGTCGCCGTGGATCGCACCGGCCTCGTATCCGCGCGCTTGCAGCGACGCCGAAAGTTCGTCCGTCTCGCGACGGGTGCGGCAGAAGATGATCGCAGAGTGCGGCGACTGTAAGTCGAGGATGCGCGTCAGGGCGTCGAGCTTCATGCGCCCCGGGATCTCGTAATACACCTGGTGCGTTTGCGGCACCGTGCGCGTCTCATGCGCCGGAACGATGGTCTGCGGGTCGCGCATGAAGCGGCGGGCGAGCGCACCAATCCGCGCCGGCATCGTCGCCGAGAAGAGCGCCGTCTGCCGTTCCTCCGGCGTCTTTTCGAGGATGAACTCGATGTCTTCCTTGAAGCCCATGTCCAGCATCTCGTCGGCCTCGTCGAGAACGACCATGCGGACCGTAGCGAGATCGAGCGTGCCGCGACGGATGTGATCCATGATGCGACCGGGCGTGCCCACGACGAGATGGGCGCCCGCGCGGAGTCCCCGCAACTGGTGGTCGTACGCCTGACCGCCGTAGATGGGCAGCACGTTGATGCCACGATAGCGTCCAAGCGCGTGCGACGCATCGGCCACCTGGAGAGCCAGTTCGCGCGTCGGAGCAAGGACGAGCGCCTGCACCGTGCGCTGCGACGGATCGATCATGTCCATGATCGGAATGGCGAACGCCGCCGTCTTCCCAGTGCCCGTGGGCGCCTGAGCGACGATGTCGCGACCGCTCATCAGCGGCGGAATGGTCTGCTTCTGGATCGGCGTCGGCTCCTCGAACCCGAGGGCATCGATCGCCTGTAAGACCTCGGATTTGAGGTTTAATTCGTGAAATGGCCCGCTCATGAGTGTCCCTGGCGGTCCATCGGCCTAAAAGCCGGAGTCGTTGTCCGCCTAACCAGCCTAGCGTGCCACGCGGCCTACAGACAGCGAAGCGCGATTCCGGGCGCTGGGCGGCCCCCGGCTACCACTCGACGAACCCCGGCCCACCATCGACAATACCGTGCCGCGACTGCACCCGAACCGGCCCCGCCGCACGCAGCGATCCGTGGCCTGCGTCGGCAATCCGCAGCACCGTGCTCTCGAAAACGCCGCCCGCGCCGACGAGCAGGTCGCCATTCGGGGCAGGCTCGACGCCGAGGAGGCGCAGGTATCCCAGCAATGGCGCCGAATGGCTATGCATGTTGTTCACGGGGAATTGCTGCATGGACAGCATCGCCGTCCCCCACGTGTGGCCGGCGCGCGGCGACTCGGGCGCGTTGTAGCAGTCAGGCCCCGACAACGTGCCCTCCCAGATGCCGGGATAGGCAGCAGTGTGCGCAGCGAGCGTCATCCGTCGCCACTCGTCCCACGCCATCTCCGGCATGACGCGCGCCGCGGCCCAGATCAGCGTCAGGTTGACGGATAGCCAGTTGCCGCCCGCCGTCCCTTCGCCCGGCAGCCCCATGATGTCGCCACCCGCCTCGACGGGCCAGCGCACGCGCGCGCCCAGCGGCGACCCACCGCGCAGTTGCTCGTCGATGGTCGTCAGAAGTTCGAGCGCGCGGGCGTCATCGGTGGCGCCACAGAGGATCGCCCACGGCTGCACTTCCAGCCAGCACGCATCGTCGCCGAGCGCGCCCTTCGTCGGCACGTAGGCGCGGCGGAACCAGCGGCCGTTCCATTCCGCTGCGACGCGTTGCCGGAGTTGCTCTCCCACAGCACGCGCGCGATCCGCCGTCGTCGCATCGCCGAGGCGATCGCAGAGGCCGGCGTATACCGGCAGCACCCACGCCGCGAACGCCGAGTTCAGCACCGACTCGCCCTGCTCGATCATCAGCCGGCGCTCGACGCCCGAGAGCGCGATCGCAGCGTCGTTCCAGTCGGCGTTGCGCATGCGGACGTGTCCATGTTCGCCCGTGCCGATGACATCGACAAAGTACGTGAACTGTCGCCGCAGGTGCTCCTGGAGCGTCGTCGACGCGGCGGCGTGGGCAGGGTGGTACGCGAGCGGCGCATCGAAGGCGCGCAAGTCGCCGGTCGCGGCCGCGTACTCGGCGGCGAGCCAGAGCGCCCACAGATTCTGGTCCGAGGGTTGAAACAGCTCCGTCGAGAGGCGCTTCGATCCGTCGAGCGCGTACGGCATGTCGCCTTCGGGGGTCGCCCAAGAGCAGGCGTTACGGAGCACCGACAGCGCGAGGTCCGGCTCCGTGTAGACGAGCGGCAGCGCGTGCTGCAGCGGGTCACGCGCGGCGCCGTTGAAGCCCATACGGTAGGCGTACGCCGAGCCCTGGTTCAGGGTATGACCGCCCAGCACCTCGTCGCGACAGGCGCCGCCCGTGAGGATCGCGGCGTGCCACGGGATCTCGCGCTCCGCCGACGGCGCCGACGCGGCGGACGCCCGCGGCAGTCTCCTTCGCAGCAGCGCGAGCGAGTTCTCGAACAGCGACTCTGGATTGGCGACCGCTGTACCGTCCTCCGCGCCAAACCGGAACCACAACGTTGCCGTCTCGCCGGGCGCGATGGCGATCTCGCTTGTGATGCCGAGAACGGGATGGGGAGCGTCGGAATACATCGCTCGGGCAGGCGTGTCGCCAAGCGCTTCGAGCAAGACCGCGACCGGCGGTCCGAAGATCTGCGGGAATCGATGGGCTTCGAGCGCCGCCGCGTCAGCGGTCCGCTCCTCCATCGCCACGAGTCCCGTGTCACGCTCTTCGACGCGAAACCGGATCGCCGCATCGGCGTTCGCCGCGCGCTGCGCCGGCGTCGCGCCGATGTTCACGAAGCGCGGCACCACGCTCCAACGTTCGAGGTGTTCGACACGCCGGACCGCCCCGGTCGTGTTGCGCAGGCGCACACGTACGATGACCCACGGTGACTCACCCTCCGGGCACAGCGTTGTGCGATCAAGCGCCAGCCCATCGCGAGCACACGAGACCTCGAACCACGTCGGCCCGAAGGTGCGGACAGGTGGCACTCCCGCAGGCCACACCGGCCGCGCGCTGCCCCACCGCTGCCCGTTCGCCTCCGTGATGATCGAGGCGCCAGTGCCCGAAGGGTCGCCCATCGTCAGCCAGCGCCCTCCGTATCGCTCGTCCCAGAGTCCCATCGTGCCATCGGCCGTCGCGCAGATCTGGATGCAGCGGTTGCCGGCAAGCAGCTGGTGCGGCGCATCGCCGTCGAGCGACGATTCCGCGCGATAGGCGAATGCCGGCAGGCCGTCTCGCTCAATCCATTGCCCGAAGTCGCTCATCGCGGCAGTGTATCCAGCACGACAGCGTCATCCGTATCCGCGCCGTATCATGGGCCATCAGCATGAACCGCTGGCAAGTGAGGGGCACGATGTTTCGGTTGGACGGCAAGCATGCAGTGATCACCGGCGCCGGCTCCGGCATCGGCCGGGCGATCGCGATGACGTTCGCTTCGCAGGGAGCGCGCGTGTTTGTGCTCGAACGCGACCTCGCAGCCGGTGAAGCTGTTACGCGTGAGATCACGGGCGCAGGCGGCGCCGCATCGGCCGTCGCCTGCGATGTCGCCGATGCCGCGTCGGTGGACGGGGCCGTCGCGAGCGTGATCGCTGACGCGGGACGCATCGACATACTCGTCAACAACGCTGGCATCGCGCACGTCGGTACGGTCATCAGCACGAGCGAGGCGGATCTCGACCGGATCTACGCGGTGAACGTGAAGGGCGTCTTTCTCTGCTCGAAGGCCATCGTCCCGCACATGCTTGAAGCTCGCGGCGGCGTCATCCTGAACTTGGCGTCGATCGCGTCGCTGATCGGCCTGCCAGACCGCTTCGCCTACTCGATGAGCAAGGGCGCGGTGCTGACGATGACACGCTCGATCGCCGTCGACTACATGAAGCAGGGAATCCGCTGCAACTGCGTCTGTCCGGCGCGCGTTCACACGCCGTTCGTCGACGGCTTCATCCGCGACAATTACGCCGGGCGCGAGGCCGAGATGTTTCGCGAACTATCGGAGTACCAGCCCATCGGCCGCATGGCGCAGCCCGAAGAGGTCGCCGCGCTGGCGCTCTACCTCTGCTCCGACGAGGCGTCGTTCATCACCGGACAGGCCTACCCGATCGATGGCGGCGTGCTCGCCGTCTAGGAGATGCGATGAAGCGCTACGCGCAGACACTCCTGCTGAAGGACGACCCCGCCACGATCGCATCGTACGTCGAGCACCACCGCGCGGTGTGGCCCGAGGTCGAGCGCGGACTGCGCTCGATCGGCATCCAGCAGATGCGTATCTGGCGGCTGGGACGCACGCTGTTCATGGTGATGGAGACGGCCGACTCGTTCGATCCGGCCCTCGATTGGCCGCGATACCTCGAGATGGATCCGCGCATCCCTGAGTGGCAGGCGCTGATGGAGTCGTTCCAGTCGCGGGCGCCGGACGCGAAGGCCGGCGAGTGGTGGGCCGAGATGGAGCCGGTCTACGAACTCGACCGGTGACGCCTACCGCCACTCGGCTCCGTCCGGAAACTCGAACGCATCCAGTGACGCCGGATACATCTCGATGCTGAAGCCGGGCGCCGTCGGTGGCAGATAGCGCCCGCGTCGCACCTGCACCGGATCGAGGAAGTGCTCGTGGAGGTGATCCGCGAACTCGATCGCGCGGCCCTCGAGCGAGCCACTGACGCAGATGTAATCAATCAATGAGACGTGCTGCGCGTACTCGCAGAGGCCGAGCCCACCCGCGTGTGGACACACCGGCACGCCGAACTTCGCCGCCAGCAGCAGGACGGCGAGCGCCTCATTGAGGCCGCCGAGGCGACAGTTGTCGAACTGGCAGAAGTCGATCGCCTCGGCCTGCAAGAGTTGCTTGAAGATGACGCGGTTCGCGGCATGCTCGCCCGTCGCGACGCCGACAGGGTGTACGGCCTTGCGGATCGTGGCGTGCCCGAGCACGTCATCGGGACTCGTCGGCTCCTCGATCCACAGCGGGTTGTACTGACGAAGTGCACGCACCTGCTCGATCGCCTCGCCGACGTCCCACACCTGGTTGGCGTCGATCATCAGCGCGCAGTCAGGCCCGATCTCCTCGCGCACTAGCGCGCAGCGATGCGCATTCTGCTCCGCATCGCGCCC
>JANPBN010000055.1:0-2296 GCA_031430415.1 Dehalococcoidia bacterium | reverse complement strand
GCCCGGCGCGTTCCAGCCGCCGCCCAAGGTGCAATCCGCAGTCGTGTGCATTGATGTCGCGCCGCAACCCCGTGTCGATGTCCCGCTCGACACGTTCTTTCGGGTCGTGCGCGCGGGCTTCGGAAATCCGCGCAAGCAGCTTCGTAACAGCCTGTCGTTCGGGCTCCACGTGAAGCAGGAAGTGATCGATGCCGCACTCGGCGCCGCCGGGATCGATGTCACGCGACGGGCGCAGACGCTGTCGCTCGAGGATTGGGCTGGCGTCACACGCGCATGGATCGCGAGGCCCGGCCAATGACGCGGACGATTCGGCTGGTCGCCCCGGCAAAAATCAACTGGTCGCTCGAGGTCTTGCGCATCCGCCCCGACGGCTATCACGAGGTGCGGAGCGTCCTCCAGACCATCGACCTCTGCGACACCGTGACCCTAACGGAAGCCGCTGACATCGAACTGGTGCTGTCGGGCGAGTCCGGCATGCTCCCCGATGACCCGCCTGAGCGGAATCTTGCCTACCGCGCCGCCGCCGCGCTGCGCGACTTCGCGGGAATCCGCCGGGGCGTGCGGATCGCGCTGGAGAAGCACGTGCCGGTCGCAGCGGGGCTCGGTGGCGGCAGCAGCGATGCGGCGGCCGTGTTGCGCGGCTGCAACCTTCTGTGGAGCGCCGGACAACCGGACGCGAACCTGCTTGAGATCGCCGGTGAGATCGGCTCCGATCCGCCGTTCTTCATCGTTGCCGGCACGGCTGCCGTGTCCGGCCGTGGCGACGCCGTGGAAGCGCTGAACGACGCAGTTGCGCCAGACATCCTCCTCGCGACGCCGCCGCAGGGCGACCGTGGCGAGAAGACCGCCGCGATGTTTCGGGCGCTGACACCGGAGCACTACGGCGAAGGTGACGTCACACTCGGCGTGCGCGAGGTGGTGCAGTCCGACCGCCCCATCGTCGCCGACGATCTGGCGAACGTGTTTGAACGCGTCACGGCCAAGCTGCAGCCCGCCACCGAACTGGCGATGGACGCGCTTCGAGCGCAGGGGCTTGCGGTACATCTCGCTGGCGCCGGTCCATCGTTCTTTGTGTTGCTCTCGGATGGAATCGTTCGGGGACCGATCATGCGTCGGGTCGGCGAACTCGGATTCGAGCCGCGAGTCGTACGCACGCTTCCCCGCGCGCGAGCGTTGCAGACCGAGGAACGTTAGTGCCCGAAGTGTTCGCCGGCTGGGTGATCGGCTTCGCTCTCTCGACGCTCGTCGCACCCATGGCGGCGTGGATGCTGCTCTCGTCGAATGGGCCGTCGGGCTTCGCTCAGCGACTCGCCCCACCCGGAACCAACGTGATCGCCCTGACAATGGTGCTCCATTTCATCGGCCTGCTCGTCTTGACGGCGCTCGGCATCGTGCTCGGCCTCGCGCTGATGGGCATCGAAGATCGTCGTCCAGCGGGCGGGTTAGGCTCGCCCAACATGGCCTTCACGGCGCTCGTTGTGGCGCTTGCCGCCGCAGCGGTGATTCCGACGCTCGCGCTGCCGAAGGTCCGCCGCTACACGATCGTCGGCGGTCTCGTCACCGCCTCGTTGTTCGGCTGGGCGATGCCGTGGCTGGCGACGCTCGGATAGCCTCCGATTCTGTCTAAGCCTCGCTCGCTGCTATACTCCCGCCCGATATGCCCGGCACCATCATCGACATGCACATCCACACGACCGCGGGCGCGTCCGACAGCGGTCTCAGCCCGGAGGATCTCGCCGACGAGGCGCGAACCCGCGGGCTAACGGGCATTAACATCACAGAGCACGACCGGCTCTGGGACTCGTTCAAGCTCAACGAGTACCGCGAGCGTCACGCACCGCTATTCGTCAACAACGGCATGGAGGTCTCGACGGACCTCGGCCACATGATCGTCGTCGGCCTCAAGCAGTACATGCCCGGCATTCGCCGCGCGGAGGAGCTGCGCCGCGTGCTGGACGACGTGGGTGGCTTTATGGCCGTCGCGCACCCGTTCCGGCACTGGTTCGATCCAGTGTATTTCCGCAAGCAAGGCAAAGAGCCCTTCACCATGACGCCCGAGCAGGCCGCCGAGCGCATGCCCGTGTTCCAGCTCGTCGATGCCATCGAGGCGCTGAACGGAGCGAACACGCCGAAGGAGAATCTCTTTGCGCTTCGCGTTGCCAAGGCGCTCGGCAAGCCCGTGACCGGCGGCAGCGACGCGCACAGCAAGTCCGGCATCGGCTTCTACTGCACGGTGTTCGAGAAGGAACTTCAGTCAGCGGACGAGATGGTGGAAGAACTCCGGGCGAAGCGCTTC
>JANPBN010000054.1:0-5931 GCA_031430415.1 Dehalococcoidia bacterium | reverse complement strand
GATCGGCCGCAAAGCTACAATCACGGCCTACGCGCAGCGGGGGAGCACCCAATGCCGAGCGAACGCATGCAGCGCCAGATCGATAGCCTTCTCGACGAGGCCGAGGCTGCCGTGCGCGCCCTCGAATGGCAGACCGTGCGCGACCGCTGCGAGGCCGTTCTTCGCCTCGATCCCGGCAACGAGGACGCGCAGGCGCTCCTGGGCGCCGCGAACAGCGGCGCAACAGCATCGAGTGTAATGTCAGCGCCTGCCGCAGCGCCGTTGCCATCATCGTTCGCCGGGGGACGCTACTCCGTGCGGCGCTTCCTCGGCGAGGGCGGCCGCAAGCGCGTCTATCTCGCGCACGACGAGAAACTCAAACGCGATGTCGCCGTCGCCGTCATCAAGACAGACGGCCTCGACACGCAGGGCCTGTCGCGCGTGCAACGCGAGGCGCAGGCGATGGCGAAGCTCGGCGACCACGCCAACATCGTCACGATTCACGACGTGGGCGACGACGCCGCCGAAGGGGGCGCGCCGGGTGCGCCCTACATCGTCAGCCAGTACATGTCCGGCGGCGCCGTCGACACGCTCGAGATGCCGCTGCCGATTGAGCGCACGTTGGAGATCGCCAAGGGCGTCTGCCGCGGCCTTGCGCACGCGCACAAACACGGCGTCGTGCACCGCGACCTCAAGCCCGGCAACGTCTGGCTCGCCGCCGACGGCACCGCCGAGATCGGGGACTTCGGCTTGGCGGTCGCGTTTGAGCAGTCGAGGCTGACGATGCACGGCATGCTCGTCGGCACCGTGGCGTACATGCCGCCCGAGCAGGCACTCGGCTCAGAGGTGACGCCACGCACCGACCTCTATTCGCTCGGCTGCATGCTGTACGAGCTGATCACTGGCAAGCCGCCGTTTACCAGCGACAACCCGACGGCCGTGATCAGCCAGCACATCAACACGCCGCCCGTCGCGCCGTCGTGGCTCGCAGACGGCTGCCCGCAAGAGCTCGAAGACATCGTGCTGCGGCTGCTGGCGAAGGATTCCTCCGAGCGTCCGGCTTCTGCCGATGACGTGCTGGCGATGCTGGAGCGCGTCGACCCGGCCGGGAAGTCCGCGTCGCACTCGGACTCCAACGTGCTCGACCGGCTCGCGCTCGGCGTCTTCGTCGGCCGCGAGAGCGAGCTGGAGCGGCTGCGGAAGGCGTTCGACAATGCGGTCTCGGGCCACGGTGGGCTCGTGTTGCTCGTCGGCGAGCCGGGAATCGGCAAGACGCGCACTACGCAGGAGCTTGAGACGTACGCGAAAATGCGCGGAGCGCAGGTGCTCTGGGGGCGAACGCACGAATCCGCCGGCGCGCCACCGTATTTCCCGTGGCTGCAGGCCGGCGGCCAGTACGCTGCCGCGCACGCCGACGACCTGGCGGCGATCATCGGTCCGCAGATGCAGCCTGATTCCATCGCTGAGCTGACGCGGATCTTCCCGTGGCTCGTTGGACCAAATGTGGGCGTGCCAGAGGCGGTCGCCGATCCGGAAGTCGCGCAGTTCCGGTTGTTCGATGCCTATACCTCCTACCTGAAGGCGATCGCGTCCCAGGCGCCGCTCGTGATCGCGCTCGATGACCTGCATTGGGCCGACAAGCCGACGCTGCAACTGCTCCAGCACGTGGCGCGTGAACTCGCCCGCATGCGCGTGCTGATCGTCGGCAACTATCGCGACACGGACATCACGCGGCAGAGCGCGCTCTCTGAGACGCTGGCATCCCTGAACCGCGAGAGCGGCTTCGACCGCATCGTGCTGCGCGGACTCTCGCGCGACGAAGTCGCGGCGTACATCAAGGCGCGCGCCAACGTCGAGCCGCGGCGCGAGGTGCTGGACCGCATCTTCGAGGAGACCGAGGGCAACGCCTTCTTCCTGAGCGAGGTCGTCAACCTCATGGCGCAGGAAGGCACGCTCACGAAGACCTCGATCTCCGACATCGCCATCCCCGACGGCGTGCGCGAGGCGCTGGGGCGCCGCCTGAACCGGCTCTCCGAGGAGACGAACGAACTGCTGCAGGTGGCAGCGATCATAGGGCGAGACTTCACGTACGACACGCTGACGCTGCTCGGCGACCGCGACGAAGAGTCGCTCCTGAAAATGATCGAGGAGGCGCTCGAAGCGCGCGTCATCGAGGAGACGGACCAGGCGGGCCGCTATCGCTTCACGCACGCGCAGATGCAGGAGACGCTGCTCGCCGAGCTCTCGACGACCCGCAGAGTTCGCCTCCACGGCCAGGTCGGCGAGGCACTGGAGAAGCGCTACGGCGCCCACGCCGACGAGCGCGCCGGCCGCCTGTCCATGCACTTCGCCGAAGCATCAACGCTATCGCCGCGCTTCGGCCAGAAGGCCGCTCACTACGCGACGCTCGCCGGTCGACACGCTCTCGAACAATCGGCCTACCCCGAAGCCGCGCGCCACTTCAAAGCCGCGCTCTCCGCCCGCGAAGGCCAGGAGATGGACGGCGAGATGGCGGAGCTGCTCTTCGACTACGCGCGCGCGTCCTACGCGGTAGCGGACGGCCGTGAGGGCTGGCGCGCCCAGCGACAGGCGTTCGACTACTTCGAGCAAGCCGGCAACGTCGCGCTCGCGGTGAAAGTCGCGCTACAACCGGGCGCGTTTGCGGGAGGCGTTCCGCGGATGCTCGAACGAGCGCTCGCTTTGGCTCAGGAAGGCTCGGCAGAGTGCGGTGAGTTGAACGCGTCGCTCGGGGAAGCGTATGGCGTCGGCAATGATGACGTGCGGGCGCAAGCGGCGTTCGCCCGCGCCCGTGAGGTCGCCGAGCGGCTCGGTCTCAAGGAATTGAAACTAAAGGTGTTGATCAACGAGTCTTTCATCGATCTTCAGCAGTGGCGACCGCACGATTGGTTCCGCAAGGCGGAGGCGGCGGTCGCGGTCGCGCGCGAAATTGGTGATACGCGCGCCGAAGGGAGGGCGCATGCGTTTTGTGCCTTCAATTTTGACCCGGCCCTCCGCGATGTCGCGTTCGAACACGCCCAGGCGGCCCGGGCTCTTGCCGAGCGATCCCGCGATTGGGGCTGGATTGCGGATGCCACGACCAACCAGTGCTTCGCAGCGCTTCCAGCCGGCGACTGGGATAGCGTGCGTGAGGCGGCAACGCGCGGACTCGAGGTCAACCCGCGGAGGGTCGAACTGCTCGCAATGATGGCCGAGCTCGAATTGCAGTGCGGCAACCTGGCCCAGTCCTCGGAATACCGGACCAGGGTTGCTGATCGGATGGAGAGTGCCCACGGCGCCCAAGATCTTGTCTCGTTCCCCTGGTTCACGATATCGGCCGCGATGCACAGCTATGTAACCGGGACCGACGAATACCTGAAACGAGTGGAGCAAGTTGGACAGCTGGTCGCATCATCCCCGCAGACGACTCCTCTTTTCGCGAGCATCACACATCCGGCACTGGGCATCCGGGCGTTCCTGACCGGTGATCGGGAGGCCGCGCGCGAGCAGCTAGCACGGCTGGAACGATTCGCCGGCAGCTGCGTGTGGGGTCTGACCATCGATCATGTCCGCGGGCTCCTGTTCGAGACGCTCGGACAGACCGAAGAGGCCATCGAGACCATCGAGGCCACGCTGGCCTACCCGCAGATAGGCTATGGCTTCCGCGTGTACTGGTCGTGGGCGGCGTACGACTGTGCGCGCATCCGCATCGCCCGCGATGCCGAAGGCGATCGCGAGCGAGCGCGCACGCTGATCGACGAAGCGCTCGGCCACGCGCAGAAGCTCGGCATGACGCCGCTGATCGACAAGCTCGTCGCGCTGAAGCTGCAGGACCAGGGCATCAGCACCATCACCGACATCTACACCTCGATCGACGTCGTCGCGGAGAGCGTCGGACGCGAGCGTCCGGAGATCGCGACACACGCCGCGCCCGATGGCACCGTCACGATCATGTTCAGCGATATCGAAGACTCGACGGTGCTCACCGAACGCCTCGGCGATCAGGCGTGGCAGGAGCTGCTCCGCAAGCACAACGCGCTGATCCGCGAGCAGCTCCAGGCGCACGGCGGCTACGAGGTGAAGACCATGGGCGACGGATTCATGGTGGCGTTCCAGTCCGCGAAGAAGGGGCTTGAGTGCGCGATCGCGATCCAGCGCGCGTTTGCGGGGGACCTCACCCCCAGCCCCTCACCAACGAGTGGAGAGGGGAGCGCCGAACGCGTACGCGTCAGGATCGGCCTCCACGCGGGCGAGGCGATCAAGGACGGGGATGACTTCTACGGGAAGAACGTCATCCTGGCGTCGCGCGTGGCGGGCAAGGCGATGGGCGGCGAGATCCTCGTGTCGTCGCTGCTGCGCTCGCTCGTCGAGAGTAACGTCGCGGCGGGGACGTTCGGGGAGCCGCGCGAGGTTGAGCTCAAGGGGCTCAGCGGCACCCACAGCGTGTACGCCGTCGGGTGGCAGTCCGCCTAGCAGCCGCGCACGCGCTACAATCAGAACGCTATGAACCTCTTCGGCGTTGGGCCACTGGAACTCATTGTTGTCCTCGTCGTGGCGCTTGTCTTCGTCGGGCCCGAGCGGCTCCCGAGGCTCGCCGCCGACCTCGCGCGCACCATCCGCGAGATACGGAAGTACACGGGCGCGCTCTCGTCCGAGTTCAACGAATACGTCAAGGAAGTCGAGAAAGACGTCGGCGTCGAGCGCTCCGAGTGGAAGCAGATCGGCGACGGCATCGGCTCCGCGACGCAGAGCGTAACCGATGCGCTGCGCTCGGCTCGCACGGCCGCCGAAGGCACACCCGCCGCGAAGGCCGCCCCCACAACGACTGCCGGAGGTACGCCGACGCCAGCATCCGCGCCGACGAGCGGAGCGCAAGCCGCCGCATCTCCAGACGGCGAATGGAAGGAGATCGGCGCCGGACTCGCCGGGCTCGCCGACGCGATCGCAACGAACGGTCGTGGCGCTGAGGCAGTGCCGCACTCCAATGGCGCCACCGAGACCGCGTCGGCCGAGGAGCGCGCATGAGCGCCACCGCGCCGCCGATGAGCGGCCGCACCGCCGAAGAGGAGAAGATCCTCACGATCCTGGAGCATCTCCAGGAGCTGCGGAATCGCGTCATGGTCGCCTGCGGCGCCCTCGTCCTGGGCGTTCTCGCGTGCCTCTGGCCGTTGACGAAGTACGCGATGGCCTTCCTCGTCGCGCCGGCTGAGTCAGAGATCGACAACTTCAAGCTGCACCAGTTCCAACTGACGGACTACTGGAGCACGTACTTCCGGGTGTCGCTTCTCCTTGGGATTGCCGTCGCGATGCCCGTGATCGTCTACCAGTTCCTCGCGTTCATCGCGCCGGGGCTGACGCGCCAGGAGAAGCGCTGGCTGTACCCGATCGTGATTGGCGCATCGGCGATGTTCGTACTCGGCATGGCGTTTGCCTACTACATCGAACTGCCCCCCGCGCTCCGCTTCCTCCTCAACCCCAACACGGACGACGTCGAGGCCACGATTGGAGTCGCGACGTATATCGATACGGTGACGCGCCTGCTGCTGATCACGGGCCTCGTCTTCGAGTTGCCCTTCGTCATCATGGGCCTGGCGAAGATCGGCGTCGTGACGTCTCGAAAGCTGATCGGCTGGTGGCGTTACGCATTCCTTGCGGCGGTTGTGCTCGCCGCGATCGTGACGCCGTCCGTCGACCCGGTGACGCAGGCCATCGTAGCCGTGCCAATCCTCGTCCTCTACTTCATGGGCGCCGGCATGGCACGCCTGGTCGAGGGCAACTCGTTCCTCGGTGCGCGGCGTTAGATACGCCGCGGGCGGCTGTTATGTCACGCCAACATCGGCTCATGTGATCGAGCGGTTGCGCTTCAACGCCCTGTTCTGTGGTAGAATCGCGATAGGCGGCGAGGTTCGATTCGCCGGGATCGCGGGCGCTTCTACATCCCACTCGGGATGGCGG
>JANPBN010000053.1:0-2248 GCA_031430415.1 Dehalococcoidia bacterium | reverse complement strand
GGTTCACCGACGTGCAGTACATCGACGTAGGGCCCACTGGCGGCTTCGATGTCCAGCCGGTCGCCGCGGGCGAGATAGAGCGGGGCCAGGCGTGGGTTAAAAGCGACCTTGCCGAGCCGGATCGTCGTCGTCTCCGGCGGCGGGTCGACGACGATGCCGGGCGTGCTCGTCGGGCCCTTGCCATCGTCTGAGCAGCCGCCGAGCAGCACCGCGCCCGCACCGACGGCGCCCGCGCTGGCGGCGACGCGCAGGAAGTCGCGGCGGCTCAGTTCAAGGTGAAGTTCCCGTAGCCCGAGCTTCTTCGTGTTCACGCCACACCAAGGTCGCGCTTGATTTCGTTCAGGTATCGCCGGTCCGTAGCGCGGGCGATCAGCTCATCCGGGTTGCTCTTGACGAGGCCCGCATCCTTAAGCCGCAGCGCAAGGAATCGCACGGTGTCCTCGGGATTGAACTCACGCCAAACGGCGAACGACTGCCCGGGGATGCTATCGAGAACCCGATCGTAGGGAAGCGTCGTAAAGCCCTCGTCTATGAGGTAGCGGGCGGCGCGCTCCGGTTCCCGAGCGCACATGTCGGTTGCCTTCAAGATGGCGCGCAGCGCGCGCTTCGTCGCAGCGGGGTGCTTTTCTACGAAGTCTCTGTTGCCCGCTGCCATGCTGCCGAAGTACTGCGACCACGGAGGATCCACCGCGCCGTCGACGATAACGTTCCCGATCTTCGCGTTCCGCAAGATCGTCGAGTAAGGGCGCACTATGTTCATGGCGTCAATCGTGCCGTCCAGGAACTGCGGCACCAATTCGGCCGCCGTCAGCTCAACGAACTCAACGTCGTTTTCGGGGTCGATGCCGACGTACGCCAGCAGCGTCGCCATAAGGGAGTAAGAGCCGTCGGTTGCATCCCGCTTCGTGACCCAGATCCTCTTTCCCTTGAGGTCGCGCAGGGACTGCACGCGGTCGTTGCCGAACAGCACGAATCCGTTATCCCCCACGCCGGCGAGGATCACGAGCTGGTCGCCCGCATCCGCGGCGACCGTCACCGACGACGCGATGGGGATACCGATGTCGATTTTGTTTGCGGCGAGCTGCTCTTCAATGTTGGTGGGTCGCGGTAGGTCGATGTACTGCACGCTGGTGAACCCTTCCTCCGCCAGGAATTGTTCGGCGATATAGAGCGGGGCGTTGCGTGGTTGGAAGAGCTCAAACTCATTGGGCAGCCGGATCGTCGTGGTCTCCGGCGGTGGGTCGACGACGATGCCGGGTGTGCTCGTCGCGCTGCCGCTGCTGTCGTCCGAGCCGCAGGCGCCGAGCAGCACGACGCCCGCACCCACGGCACCCGCGCTGGCGGCGACGCGCAGGAAATCGCGGCGGCTAAACGGCTGAGACTGGTGAATCGGTTTGGGGTGGCCATCCATGTCGGTGCCCCCTGCGGTCCGCGACGCCCGGGTGAGGGATTCGCGGTGCCAGTATCGTACACCCCCCAGACGGCGCTGCGATTCCAAAACACTGACAATACGCTGACAGATCCGGTGCGCCCGCCGCCCATCCGGGGCATTCGCTACGTGGAAGGGCGTTCGATCTTGTAGCCCACGCCTCGAACGTTCGTTATCCAGTCAGGCAAGGAGGGGAGCTTCCGCGTCAACCGATGGACGACGCGATGCAGCATGTTGAAGGTGTAGTTGTCTCTGCCCCAGATGGCCGTCGCTAACTCCTCCCGCGTGCACACTTTGCCGTACCGGGAGGTCAGGAGGCTGAGGAGCTCGAACTCCTGGACTGACAGACGCATGTCGAGCCGTCCATCGCCGACCCACACCTCCCACGACGAGGAATCGCACCGAATCGGGCAGTCGGCAGGCATCGGACGGAACACAGTGGGTAAGCCCTCCTGTGAAGCTGCGTCAAAGAACACAAGAGAGATTTCGCTCATCGATATCTCATCGCCAGAGGACAACAGCTGCATCTCGCTAATGCGACGCCCATTCACGTTCGTGCCGTTGGTGCTGCCTGCATCCAAGACCGTGTAACCCGCCTCCGTCAGTTCCACGCGCGCGTGCAGGCGGGATACGGAGCCGTACTCAAGCACCAAGTCACAGGTCGGCGCACGCCCGATGGTCGTGAGCCGCTGGCTCAACGGAAAGTTGTGGCATTGACCACCGGGGAGCTGTATGACGAGCTTAGCGGTCATCTGTGCTCTCCGGTGAGCGGCTGCCGCTCCAACGTCCAGGCAGCGCCACATCGCGCTACTCCCGTGG
>JANPBN010000052.1:0-3421 GCA_031430415.1 Dehalococcoidia bacterium | reverse complement strand
GCCTGAAGACCGGCGGCGCTGAAGTCCGAAACGATCGACCGGTTAGCTGACAGCAGCGCCGATCGCATGACCACACGACGAGCAGAACTTCACGCCGCGTGCGTTCTTTCCGCCGCATTCGCCGCAAAACACCGAGTCCGCCGCAGCGGAGGGTTCCGCTGCCGAGTCGCTCAACGTCGACGCAGCGACAGCTGACCCTGCATCCTCATCGCCGTCTTGCGTCGACTTGCGGAACTCGCGGATGCTCTTGCCGATGGCGCCACCGACCTCCGGCAAACGACCGACGCCTAACACGAGAACGACGATGACGAGGATGACGATGAGTTCAAGGGGCCCGAACGGCCCGATTCCGGCGAGAATTGGCATACCGGCTCCCTCCCTGGAAGCGGCTTCAGCGTATCACTGGCCGCTTCGGCGCGGCAAGCGGGACAGTCACGGCGCCGTAGCCGCGAAGTCGCTTACCACCCTGTCCGCGCCGAGGAAGGCGCGAATGGCGCGATCGCAGTCCGCGGGACGCTCTTCGAGCACCTGGTGCCCGGCGCCCTCGATGACGACGAGTTGGGCGTGCGGGATGCGCTCCTGCAGATTCTTCGCCGCCTCGCCGCGCACGATGCGGTCGTGCGCGCCGTTGAGGAGGAGCACCGGCATGGTGATGCGAGCGAAATCCACCGGCCTGTCGTGCTTGTACGACTGCATCATCTTGAACAGACCGTCCATCGAGCCTTGCATGCGGCCGGGACGGCGGTACTCGTCGCCGACATCGTCGGTCAGAACGCTCTGGTCGTGGTATGAGAGCTTGAGCAACCGCGTCGTCGCCAGCTTACCGAGGTACGGCAGCAGTGGCCGGAACAGCGGCGCGGGAAGCGTCATCCGCATGCGGCGCTGGCGGTCGCTGTGGACGCTGGCAACCAGCACCGCGGCGTCAACCATCTCCGGATAGAGCGACGCGAACCGCTGCACGATGCCACCGCCCATCGAGTGCCCGACAAAGACTGCACGCCCGACGCCGAGCCTGCCGAGGAGCGCGTGCAGCATCGCGACCTGGTCGGTGGCCGACAGCCCCGTGGAGGTCGACCGCTCACTGTAGCCGTAGCCCTTGAGGTCGACGGCGATGACGCGATGATCGCGCGCCAGCAGCGGGATCAGGCCACGATATGAGTATGTCTGGCCCCCGAACCCGTGAATAAGCACAACAACAGGCCCGCGGCCCGCCTCGACGTAGTGGACGCCATAGCCATCGATATCAATGATGACGCCGGGCTTCGCGACGTCGGCCCAACGCAGATCCTCAATCAGACGGAGCCTGTCGCGGCCCGCAATGAGTCCTGCGGCAGCAATCGCGGCAGCCGTGACGGCGATACGACGCTTGTTGTTCATGACTGGTGCTCCGGACTTCCATTACGCTCGCGACGACGCCGGCGCATCAGCGATCCGGGCGCTCGGCGAGCGTGATGTCCTGCGATCTCTTGTCCTTGCCTCGATAGAACTCCACGGTAACGGTATCGCCGGCGCGGCGCTCGGCGAGGATCGCCAGGAATTCGCCGTTGTTGCTGGTCTCGCGGTCGCCGATCGTGACGATGATGTCGTTCTGACGAAGTCCGGCGCCGTCCGCCGGTGAACCATCCACGACGAGCGTGACGACGACGCCTGCATCGACCGGCAGGTCGAAGTTGCGTGAGACCGACGGCGTCACATCGACCGTGCCGACGCCGAGGTAGGCGCGATCAATGCGACCGTTGCGGATCAGCTCCGCCACGGTGGGCTGCACGAGGCGCGATGAGATCGAAAATCCGATGCTCTGGGCGCCGCGAATGATCGCGGTGTTGATGCCGATGATCGCGCCGCGAGCATCGACCAACGGGCCGCCCGAGTTGCCGGGGTTGATGCCGGCATCAGTCTGGATCGCGTCGGGGATGGTGTAAGGAGGCTCCGAGATCGTGCGGTCGACAGCGCTGATGACGCCGCGCGTCACGCTGGGCTGGCCGCTCAGACCAAGCGCAAAGCCGATCGCGACGACATCCTGCCCCACCTGCAGCTGCGTGGTGTCGCCGAAGGCAGCCGGCGTCAGCCCAGTGCCATCGACCTTGAGGACGGCGATGTCCGTCGCTTCGTCGCGGCCAACGACGGAGGCGCGGAGCGTGCGCTGATCCGCCAGGGTGACCGTAATCCGGTCGGCCACCGGCCCCCCATCGCCGAGGACGATGACGTGATTGTTGGTGACAATGTGCCCGTCATCATCGATGATCGCGCCGCTGCCGACGCCTCCACCCGGCTGCAAGCGCCCGAACGCGTCGAGCGTCGCGCCCTCCGTCTGGATGCGGACGATCGAAGGCGCAAGCTTCTCGGCGATTTCGACCGTGGTGAGACCAGGCGTGTCACGGATCTCAGGGGGCGCACCCGTCAGCGCCGTGGCGGACGGCGCCGGCTTCGGTTCGCTGCTGCTGCCAACGCAAGCGGCGCCGAACAGAAGCGCAACGAGCGCGGCGAGGAGGACGGCAAGGCGCTTCATGTGGGGACTCCGTGTTCGGATCGCGTGGTATCGCAGGTTCACATGGTAGATGGGGCGGCGCCCTCGCGACCAGCGACGGGAACGGCCGGCGCCAGCATTGACACTCGATCTCGGAGTACCGGATGATGGCGCAGCCGCGTCCACGCGGCCCGAGCACAACCGGAGGGCGCCACGCCATGCAGTTCGGCACCGCCGAGACCAAGGACGAGAAGGAAGCCGTCTACCGCCTCCGCTACGACGTCTACGTCGAGGAGATGGGCCGCTACCAGACGGTCGCCGACCACAAGCGGCGGATGCTGTACGAGGACTGCGACGACCAGAGCCGCATCTCGTACGCGATGGACGAAGGCGAGGTCGTCGCCACGGCGCGCCTGACCTGGGGAGGCGAGGGCGCCATCCCCCAGCGGATGATCGACCAGTACTACCTCGCGCCATTCCTTGCCGAGCTGCCGGCCGCGGCGATCGCCGTCGGCGAGCGGGCGATGGTGCGGCCGCACCTGCGCGGCACCGATCTGCTACTACAGATGATGACGCGCGGCATGGCCTGGGCGAACGAGAACCGCATCCAGCTGGTGTTCGGCGACTGCGAGCCACACCTGCTGAACCTCTATCTTGGCCTCGGGATGCGCACCTATTCGAAGACAAACGTGAACAGCGCCGAAGCCGGCTATCTCATCCCGATCGTGTCGGTGCTCGAGGACGTGGCGCACTACCGGCGCATGAACTCGCCGCTCCTCGAGCATCTCCGCGATTTCGGGGATGACGCGCGGATCCCCGCCTGCATCCAGCGCGCGATGGCGGAAGGAAGCGCCGTCGTGAGCCGCGTCCACACGACATCCGCGTCGTACTGGGGCGAAGTACACGGCGCACTCGCCGAACTCGAGGCCCAGCGCATTTCCGCGCTCGACGGCT
>JANPBN010000051.1:0-3874 GCA_031430415.1 Dehalococcoidia bacterium | reverse complement strand
GTGACGTGGTGGATTCGCTGAATGCGCATAGCTGAAGCAGGGGCATGGTATCGTGCCTTCGACCGCACATGAAAGCGAACGAAGCGAGCGCCGACATGGACGCCGAGCCCACCGGAGGCGCAACCGTCGCCGCGATCAGCGACGCCGCCGCGCGTGTTCGCGAGAATGTCGCTCGCGTCATCGTTGGCCGCGAGGACGTCGTCGAACTGGCGCTCGTCGCGATGCTCTGCAACGGGCACCTTCTGATCGAAGACGTCCCGGGCATCGGCAAGACCATGCTGGCGAAGTCGCTTGCCCGCTCGATCGGCTGTTCGTTCAAGCGCATCCAGTTCACGCCCGACCTCATGCCCTCCGACATCACGGGCATCAACTTCTACAACCAGTCATCGGGCGAGTTCGAGTTTCGGCCCGGGCCGATCATCGCGAACATCGTCCTGGCCGACGAGATCAATCGCGCGACGCCGCGCACGCAGAGCGCGCTGCTGGAGGCGATGGAGGAACATCAGCTCACGGTGGATGGGGTGACATCGATGCTGCCGGCGCCGTTCATCGTGCTGGCGACGCAGAACCCCATCGAGCTCGAAGGCACGTTTCCGCTGCCTGAGGCGCAACTCGACCGCTTCTTGCTTCGTGTGCGGATGGGCTACCCGGACGCGCGCGAGGAGGACGACATCCTCCTTCGATTCGAGTCCGCGGATCCGCTTGCCGACCTGGAGCCCGTCGTCGATGCCGCGGAGCTGATGCGCCTCGGCGCATCGCTGCCTGTCGTGCGGTGTGAAGCGTCCGTGCGGGGCTACATCATCCGCATCGTGCGTGCGACGCGCGACCACGCCGCTGCCGAACTCGGCGCCAGTCCGCGCGCGACGCTTGCGCTGTTCCGCGCGGCGCGCGCCCTCGCGGCGATCCGTGGGCGGGATTACGTGCTGCCGGATGACGCGAAGCGCCTCGCGCCGCACGTGCTGGCCCATCGCATCACACTGAGCGCGCAATCGCGGCTGCGCGGCCGCAACGACGAGTCGCTGATCGCCGAGATCCTTGACGAGATCCCGGTGCCGGTCGAAGGCTGATGCTGCGCGATTTCTGGGTCGTCCTCGCGGCGGCGATCGTCATCACGGGCCTGGCGATGCAGGACGGCGCGATCGTCGCGCTAGGCCTTGGCGTCGCGATCGTCTGCTATGGCGCGAAGCTCTGGGCGCGTTACGCGCTTCACCGGCTGCGCTACGAGCGCCTCGCTCCAGAGGACCGGGCGTTCGCCGGCGAGCACGTCGCGCTGACGCTGCGTGCGACGAACGAGAAGCCGTTGCCGCTGCCATGGCTCGACATCCGGGAGCGCTTCCCCGAATCGATGCTGCCGGGCGCGGACGCCGCGGAGTTCCGTCTCGCCGGCCGCAGCGGCGTGCTGCAGACGGACTGGCGGACATCGGTGGGCGGCTACCGGCGCGTCAGCCGGTCGTACCAACTGCACTGTCCGGCTCGCGGCGTGTACGAGATCGGTCCAGGGCGTCTGCGTTCGGGGGATCTGTTCGGCCTCTTCACCGACGAGCGCGAGGAGGCGCGGCGGACGCGCATCATCGTCTATCCGCCGACTGTGCCGGTGGGCGACCTGGCGCTGCCGGCGCGCCGCCCGTATGGCGATGCGCCGCGCGGCATCCGCATCTTCGAGGACCCGTCGCGTGTCGCAGGGTTGCGCGATTACCTGCCCGGTGACAGCCTTCGGCGGATCGACTGGAACGCGACGGCGCGTCTCGGTGTGCTGCAGACGCGCGTCTACGATCCGGCGTCCGCGCAGCACCTGCTGATCTGCCTGAACACGCAGACGGTCGAACCGTCGTGGTCGGGCTACGTGCCGGACATGCTCGAACGCTCGATCGCGCTCGCAGCGTCGATTGCGCGCGATGCCTACGATCGCCGCTTCAGTGCCGGGCTGCTCGCGAACGGCAGCATGCCCGACGCCGACCGGGCGATCCGCGTCGCGCCCGGCCGCCGGCCGGAGCACTTCCTGCGGATTCTCGAGGCGCTGGCCGTGATCACGCCGTACGTGCCGGAGGGACTCGCTGCGATGCTCGACCGAGAGGAGCACCGCATTGGCATCGGCACGACGATCGCTGTCGTCACCGGCATCATGCCCGACGCGCTGGCAGCGACGTTGCAGCGTTTGCACCGGCGCCGTCACGCCGTCATCGTCATCTCCGTGACGGGCGAGACATGGCCGGATCTGCTCGGGCGGATCGATGTGCGCGACGCATCGTCATTCGATTTCGGATGGGCGGAGGCGCTGCCATGACCGTCGCTGCTGTCCGCACGCCGATTGCCCTGCTCATCGAGCTGATCGCCACGTATGCCGCGATCGCGGTCTTTGTTGCGATGTTCGGTGGGGGTGCGTCGCCGTCGCTCATCTCGGTCGCCGCCGTTGTCATCGGATCATTCGTGCTGTCGCGCGTGCTGCAGGCGACGGATCTCGACCAACCGGCGATGCGGAAGGTGGGGCTTGCGGCCAGCGTCGTCGCGATCTTCGTCGTGGCGCGGCTGGAGTACGCGCCCGATCAGTGGCTGTGGCAGGCGGGATGGCTCCGCGATCTCGTCGCCGATGCCGGCCCGGCGCTGCGCGCCAACGGCGCGACTGTTGCCGGTGTCGTGGGGTTGACGGCGGCCTGGCTCCGCGGCCTGCTGCGTGCGCAGGTGCCGTTCGAACCGCAGGGTGTGCTCGAAAGCGCATCGGGCGGCCTCGTTGCCGTCGCGCTGGCGGCGGCTGTCGCGCCTGCGGCCCGCGTCGCTCCTGACGCGCGCTGGCCGGGGTCGTTCGGGGTGCTGGCGCTGCTCTACGCGGCGCTGGCGCTCGTGACGCTGGCGCTGTGGAACACGCCCGAGCCTCGCGAGCGGCTTCGCGCGTTCGCGTCACGATGGGGCGGTGGCTTCGCAGCGATATCGGCGCTCGCGGGCGGCATCGCACTGGCGGCGCTTGCGCTCGATCCGGGCGCGTTCGGCTTTATGCGGCCCGTTGGTGAACCGCTGGGGCACGCCGCCGGAACGGCGCTGCTGTGGCTACTTGCGCCCGTGTTCGTTGTGATCGAAGTGGTGGTCCATGGCATCGGCTGGCTGCTCGGCTGGCTGATCCCGGACTCGAAGCCGCTGCCACCCGCCGAGGTGCCGCCGCCGCCGGACACGAAGCCGCCGGAACGCCGCGGCGACTCGTCGTTCGGCGACGTGCTGCAATGGGTCGCCGCGGCCGGCGCTGTGACCGGCATCGTGGCGGTGACGATCGCGCTGCTCTGGGCGGCCTTTCGCCGCTTTGCGCGGCGGCCGGAACGCGATCCGCGCGATCGCGATGAGAGCATCGAACGCGCGTCGTCGCTGGGCGCCGATCTGCGGTCGCTCTTCGCCACGCTGACGCGACGCTCTCCGCGCGCAGGCAGCGTCGTCGAGGTGCGCCGCCTGTATTTCGAGATGCTGCATCGTGCTGAGGATGAGGGACTGGCGCGTGCGACGGCGTTGACGCCGCTGCAGTTCGCGCCGCAGCTTGACGCGCACTTCGCGTCAGCCGCACCCTCGCGGATCACGGCGGCGTTCGCTGAGTCGCGCTACGGGGAGCGGGCGATCGACCCGGCGGTGGTCCGTGAACTGCGCCGCTCGTGGGCGGCGGCGATCCGTGCTGATGGCGGGGCGGTGTAGGTGCTCGGCGGGTGTCACCGCGAGGCGATGCGCGCGGAGCGCCCTCGTTGGAACACTTGTTGCAGATCGTAGTGTCGCCGCGCGCGACTACGCGAACACATGCCCTTTGCGTTTGCAGGCCCGGGCGGAGCTGAAGCTCCGCAGCTACGAGAGGTTCGGCGCGGGCGAGGGGTTAGGTCGCGGGCAAGATTGGGCGCGGGCGAGG
>JANPBN010000050.1:0-1919 GCA_031430415.1 Dehalococcoidia bacterium | reverse complement strand
GACCCGAACCGCTCCGATGTCGTGGCGATCAGTCGCGGATCAGCGACCGCCGCGCTGTTCAGCGAGACCTTGTCCGCGCCGAGTTCGAGCATCATCCGCACATCGAGGTCACTGCGGATACCGCCGCCGACGGTGAAGGGGATGAACACCTCGCCCGCCGTGCGCTCGACCATCTCGTACACGGTCGCGCGGTCGTCGCTCGACGCCGTTATGTCGAGAAACACAAGCTCGTCCGCGCCCTCTCGGTCATAGACCTTGGCCAGCTCGACCGGGTCGCCGGCATCGCGCAGCTCGACGAACGAGATGCCCTTCACGACGCGTCCGTTGTCGACGTCGAAGCATGGGATAACGCGCTTGGTCAGCATGGTTCCCCATCCTACCAAACGGGGCACCAGTTCTTGCGTCTGGCCCTGGTCGACTGCCCTTACCCGCCCCGCTTCCGCCCCACCGCCAGCAGGTTCACGCGCAGGTTTCGCAGCGCGCCGATGCGGTTCACGATCCGCTCGAAGCCCACGCCGGCGGCGTAGGTCGGCGTGCTGAACGCCAGGTACTCCGGCTCCGTCTCGAACTGGTGCAGCTGCTCGATGTTCATGCCGGCGCCGTCGTACAGCGATCGCAGCCGCGACGCCGTGTTCGCTCGATACACCGTCGGGAAGATGTCGTGGACATCGACGCCGCGCCACGAGTTGTATTGCAGATGGAATCGATGCGGCAGCAACGCCGAGCTGATCGTCACGTAGTGCCAGCGATTCGGCGTCAGGATCAAGAGCCGCCCGCCCGGCTTCAGCACGCGCGCAAGTTCGCCAAACACGCGCTCCGGTTCCGTCAGATGCTCCGCTACGTGCGACGAGATCGCGATGTCGAAGACGCCATCCCGAAACGGCAACCGTCCCAGGTCCGCGCGCGCCGCCGCGTCGATGTTCCGGTTGCCCTTCGGCTCGTCCGTCATGTCGATGCCGACGATCAGCCGGGGCTTCTGCTGCGCGTCGAACGCATACTGGAAAACGCGCCCACTGCCGCAGCCGGCGTCGAGCATGACATCGCCCGCGCGCACGTGGTCGTGGATGACGTCGGAGAAGCGATCGTACATGCCGCGAAACTGCGGGGGATAGAACCGTTCGCGTAGTTCCTGCTTGCGCCAGCGGATCAAACCCATCCGCTAACCGGGCCACGCATAGACAAGCGACGCCACGAGCGCCATCGCTCCAGCGGCCACGAGCGCGAGCAGTAGCGCCGGACGCGGCATCGCGTAGGCCCGGCGGGACCCGAAGGTCAACGCACCCACGGGCTGCACCAGCGGTCGCCGCAGTGTCGACGTGCCTCGCGAGCCGCGCATCGCCCGCCCGACGCTCTCCGCGTCGCCCAGCGCTGCGAGCGCCTCATCGAGCGCTGCATCCGGCTGTCGCCCCGACATCTCGAGCTCTCGCGCAGCGTCGGCGATGTGCGCGCGCAGTTCGTCGCGCACCGTCTGCGATTCGGCCAGCGTTGCGCCCATCGCCCAGCAGACTTCGTTCAAGTAGCGATCGATGCGGTCGTTCATCGCTCGGGCGCCTGCTCAAGCACCCGCGCCATGGCCTTCGCGAAGGCGTGCCACTCGGTCCGGCGCGCGTGCAGTTCGCCGCGTCCCTTGTCCGTCAGCACGTACTTCTTGCGGCTAGGCGTGCCCGTCGACTGCTCCCACTCGCCGGCGATGAGTCCACGATCCTCGAGTCGATGCAGGATCGGGTAGAGCACGCCCTGCCCGAGTTCGAGGGCATCGCCGCTGCGGCGGCGCATCTCCTTCGCGATCTGGTAGCCGTGCAGCGGCCCCTCGTTGAGGATCGCCAGCACAACGGTCGCGGTGTTGCCTTTTAGGAGTTCGCGGTCAAATCGCATCGTACCTACAGTATGCGCCTCGAAGATCGGACGCGGCAATCACG
>JANPBN010000049.1:0-4751 GCA_031430415.1 Dehalococcoidia bacterium | reverse complement strand
CTGCTACAAATCGCCGCGATCATCGGCCGCGACTTCACCTACGACACGCTGACGCTGCTTGGAGACCGGGACGAAGAGTCGCTCCTCAAGATGGTCGAAGAGGCGCTCGAAGCCCGCGTCATCGAGGAGACGGACCAGGCCGGCCGCTATCGCTTCACGCACGCGCAGATGCAAGAGACGCTGCTCGCCGAGCTGTCGACGACCCGCCGCGTGCGCCTGCATGGCCAGGTCGGCGAGGCGCTGGAGAAGCGCTACGGCGCGAACGCCGAGGAGCGCGCCGGCCGTCTCGCGATGCATTTCGCTGAGGCATCGACGCTGTCGCCGCGCTTCTCTGAGAAGGCCGCACGCTACGCGACGCTCGCCGGTCGCCAGGCGCTCGCGCAGTCCGCGTACCCCGAGGCCGCGCGCCACTTCCGCGCCGCCCTCTCCGCCCGCGAGGGGCAGGAGATCGACGACGAGATGGCGGCGTTGCTGTTCGATCTCGGCAAGGCAGCAATCTCCACCGCTCAAATCACGGAGGCCTGGCGCAGTTTCCGCCAGGCGTTCGAGTTCTACGCCAAGACGGGCGACCTGAAGAGCGCGGCCGAGGTTGCGTACACCGCCGGATCGCACCCTCTGCTCCTGCGGCGGTCTCAGACGCAGCTTATTGAACGGGCGCTGGAGATTGTTGAGCCGGGCGGCGCCGACTTCGGTCGGCTGAGCGCCGCGCTCGGCATGTCGGCCGCAATGCTGGGCGACGAGGCTGCCGGCCGGGCGGCGTTCGGCCGCGCCGAAGAGGTGGCGCGCCGATTGGGGCTTCGCCGGCTCGAACTGATCGTGCTGACCGGGAGCCAGCTCGTAGCGATGTTTCATCTTCGTCACGAGGAGTCGATCGCGCTCGGCGACCGGGCCATCGCGATTGCGCGGGAGCTCGATGACCCGGGCACCGAAGGTGCGGCCTGCTACTTCGGCGGCGCAGCACGCCTTTATTCCGGCCGTATCGACGAAGCGCTCGCGTTCGCGAACGCCTCCCGTGCAGCGAGTGAACGCACGCGGAACCCGTACGGCATGGCCAGCGCCGCAAACGCTCATGCCTCCCTTGCCGTGGGCCGCGGCGACTGGGAAGCCGCTCGCGAGGGCGTCGAGCGAGGACTGGAAGCGACAGGCGATTTCCGTGCGCTCGCGCTGGGCGCGTACGTTGCCTACCAGCTCGGCGAGACCGAGATCGCTCGCGGTCTTGAACGGCGCTTGATTGATGCCATTGCCCTGGTACCGCCGGGGCCCAGTCTGGAGTACACGATTACTTCGATGTTGATCGTGTGCGGAGCCCGGATCACAGGCAGCACGCCGAACGCCGAACTCATCGGCAGGTACACCCATGCCGTCCTGGAACACGATGTGCCGGCAACGCCCCTGCTAAGGGCCGATGCGCATGCCGCGCTTGCGGCCGTTGCTCATCTCACCAGTGATCAGGCAGCGGCCGAACGCGTTCTGCCGCACATCACCGCTCTCGGTCGCGCCTTCATCCTTTCGCTTGACACCTTCGACCACATCCGGGGGTTGTTGCTTGAGACGCTCGAACGAGTAGACGACGCCATCGAAGCCATGGAGACGGCGCTGGGGTGGATACCCGCCTCTTTCCGGCCGATTCGTGCGGAGACGGCCTACGACTGCGCGCGGATCCGCCTGAAGCGCGACGCGCCCGGTGACCGTGCAACGGGGCGCGGGGCGGACCGCGAGCGGGCACGCGAGTTGATCGATGAAGCGCTGGCGACCGCCGGACAGCTCCGGATGAAGCCGCTGATCGACAAGCTCGTCTCGCTGAAGATGCAGGATCAGGGCATCAGCACGATGACCGACATCTACACATCGATTGATGTCGTGGCGGAGAGCGTCGGCCGCGAGCAGCCGGACATCGCGTCACACGCGGCGCCCGACGGCACCGTCACGATCATGTTCAGCGACATCGAGGACTCGACGGTGCTCACGGAGCGACTCGGCGACCAGGCGTGGCAGGAGCTTCTGCATCGACACAACGCCCTTATCCGCGAACAACTCCGCGCCCACGACGGCTTCGAGGTGAAGACGATGGGCGACGGCTTCATGGTGGCGTTCCGCTCGGCGAAGAAGGGGCTGGAGTGCGCGGTCGCGATCCAGCGCGCGTTTGCCGGGCCCTCGCGGGGGGTGAGGGCCGTACGCGTTCGCATCGGGCTGCACGCCGGCGAAACGATCAAGGACGGCGACGACTTCTACGGCAAGAACGTCATCCTGGCGTCGCGGGTGGCTGGCAAGGCGATGGGCGGCGAGATTCTTGTGTCGTCGCTCGTGCACTCTCTCGTCGAAAGCAGCGTCGCGGCGGGGACGTTCGCGAAACCGCGGGAGGTAGAGCTGAAGGGGCTAAGCGGCATGCACAGGGTGTACGGCGTCCGGCTTGAGGCGTAGAGCCGCATCCACATCAAGCGCAACCAGAGGGGGCAAACATTGGGCGCAGCGCAGTCGTTTCCACTCCATCCGCCAGAAGTCACGCCTGAGTGGCTGACCGATGCGCTCCGTCAGGACGGCTGCATCCGCGAAGCGCGCGTCGTCTCGCTCACGTATGACGTCATCGGCGCGGGCGTCGGCTTCCTCGGACAGATCGCGCGCATCACTCCGGCGTACGATGTCACCGAAGAGGGTGCGCCGCGGACCGTCATCGGCAAGTTTCCGGGCGCCAACGAAGACGCCCGACAGATGGCCGCCATGTACGGCTTCTACGCGTGCGAGGTCAACGCCTACCGCCACCTGACGCCCCACGTCGCCATCCGCACGCCGCGCTGCTACTACAGCGCCATCAGCGACGACGCGACGACGTTCTTCCTGCTGCTCGAGGATCTCGGCGCCGACGGACGGATGGGCGACCAGGTCGCGGGGTGTTCCGCCGACGACGCGCGGCTCGCGGTGCGGGAGCTGGCGAAGCTGCACGCGTCGTGGTGGGACGACCCGCGGCTCGCCGAGATGGACTGGCTGCCGCTCGGCACGACGCTCGGGCGCATGTCGATGAGCCAGGCGTACCCGGTCTCGTGGCAGATCTGCCTCGACCAGTTCGGGCATCTCCTGACGCAGGCACAGCGCGACGCACTGCCGACGCTAAACGAGCGCCTGCTCCTCATGATGGATGACTTCGACACGACGCCGCTGACGATCATGCACGCCGACTACCGCCTCGACAACATGTTCTTCGGCCATCCGGGCGGGCCGTACGAGTTCGCCGTGATCGATTGGCAAATCACAAACAAGGGCTGGGCGCTTTACGATGTCGCCTACTTTCTCGGCACGAATCTCGATCCGGCGCTCCGCCGAGCCGAGGAGATGGGGCTCCTGCGCGAGTATCACGCCGTGCTGACGCGCGAACGCACCCGCGGCGACGACTACGACTGGGAAACGTGCAGGCGCGACTACGTCCGTTCGATTCTCATGTATTTCGCGAACTTCATCGGCAACGCGGCCAGCCTCGATCCGGCGAACCCGCGCGGCCTCGAGCTGTTCGGGCTGATGATCTCGCGCATCTCCGCCGCCGTCGACGATCTCGATGCCCTCAGCTCGATCCCATGACCAGACGCACGACCGAAGGAACACCAGCATGACGAACGAACTGAACGGGCAGATCGCACTCGTAACCGGGGGTGGCCGCGGCATCGGGCGGGCGATCGCGCAGGCGCTGGCCGAAGCCGGCGCGAGTGTGATGGTGTCGTCGCGGACGCAGGCGCAGCTCGACGAGACGATGGCGCTCATCGAAACGGCGGGCGGGCGCGCTGCATCGTTCGCGGCCGACGTTGAGCAGCGCGCGGCGGTCGAGGCGATGTGCGCAGAGACGGAGCGTGTCCTCGGACCCGTGACAATCCTCGTCAACAACGCGGGCGTCGGCACCACGACCGCCGGCCCGTTCGAGACGCTGGACATCGACGAGGTGCGCAAGACGATCGACAACAATCTCTTCTCGGCCATGCTCTGCACTCGGCTCATCTTGCCGGGCATGCTCGAGCGTGGCGCCGGCCGGATCATCAACGTTGCCAGCGGCTCCGGCGTCATCAGCCAGCCGTACATGAACGCATACAGCGTCGCGAAGGCAGGCCTCGTCCGCTTCAGCGAGAACCTCGCGCTCGAGGTGAAGGATCGCGGCGTGTCCGTCTTCGCGATGACACCGGGCATGGTGCGGACGAAGGCCACCGAGGTCATCTGGAACATCCGCCACATGAGTCCGCTGCCAGGCTGGCTCGGTTCGGCGTACTGTCCTCCACACGAGAACCCCGCCGACGACGACGCATGGCAGCCGCCCGAGCGCGCCGCGACGCTGGTGCGCTTCCTGGCGAGCGGCGCCGCGGACCGGCTGAGCGGGCGCTTTTTCTCGGCCTATTACGACGAGCACGAGATGGTCGCCCGCGCCGACGAGATCGAGCGCGATATGCTCTACACGCTGCGGCTGCCGACACTCCACGGCCTCGCCAGGCCCGTGACGCCCGAAGACGTCGTCGCGACGAAACGATAGGCGAGGAACGATGAACTGTCCGTCCTGCGGTCACATCAACGGCGAGACGATGAAGTTCTGCGGCGATTGCGGCAGCGCGCTGCGCGTGGAACTGACATGCGCGGCCTGCGCGACCGTGAACGCCGCCGGCATGAAGTTCTGCGGCGAATGCGGCGCGCGCCTCGGTGAGGCAGCGACTCCTGCGGCCGCGCCCGCGCCCCAGGCACAGCCGCTGCCGGCGTCCTTCGCCGATGGCCGCTACGACGTG
>JANPBN010000048.1:0-2270 GCA_031430415.1 Dehalococcoidia bacterium | reverse complement strand
GCACCAGCGCCGCCACCAACTGCCCCGCGACCGCGATCCCGCCGAAGATGAGCAGAAACGCCAGCACCGATTCCGTCTGGGGATTGTCGAGCCCCGAGAAAAGCGCGTCGGCGACGTCGTCGTACAGCAACCCCGCCGTGATCAGCCCGGCGATCGCCGCCGCTGTGCTGATCAGCTCCCGGATGAACCCCGCATTGAACGCCGTGACGATGAAGAACAAGAGGAGGATGACGATGACCGCATCAACCCATGCCATTGGCTACCTGCTTTCTCGATCGGCTGCCGTGCCCACGTCGTCGATCGCGACGCGCAGCACATCCGCCATATCCCCGGCGAAGACGAAGCGCAGCTCGCGCATCACGGTCGCCGGCACTTCCTCCAGGTCGCCCTCGTTCCGCTTGGGCAGTACGAACGTCTTGATCCCGGCGCGATGCGCCGCCAGAATCTTCTCCTTCAATCCGCCCACGGGCAGCACCCTGCCGCGCAAGGTGATCTCGCCCGTCATCGCTACTTTGCGGCTGATCGGCCGTCGCGTCAATGCCGAGATCATCGCCGTCGCGATCGTGATCCCGGCCGATGGCCCTTCCTTCGGCACGCCACCAGCCGGCACGTGTACGTGGATGTCGTTCTTCTCGAACACTTCGAGTGGAATGCCCAGCTCGGCCGCACGCGATCGTGCGTACGTCAGCGCCGCCTGCGCCGATTCGCGCATCACGTCGCCAAGCTGCCCCGTCAGCGTCAGGCTGCCCTTCCCGGGCATCAGCGTCACCTCGACGCCGAGCACATCGCCGCCCAGCTCCGTCCGCGCGACGCCCGTCGCGACGCCGATCTGGTCCGTCTCCTCGCGCACGCCCCAGTGATACTTCTGCTGCCCCAGGTAGTCGCCGATGTTCGTCTGCGTCACGCGCGCCTTAAGGGGCGCACGCCCCACAACCCGCTGCGCGATAGCCGGCGCGGTCAGCGGCGCCGCGCCCACAACCTTGGGCGTCGCGACGACGCGAGCCTTCAGCCCCGGCGCGCCATTCGTCACTGGCCCGACCACCGGCCCCTCCGCGATCTGCCGCGCCACCTTCCGGCAGATGCTCCCGATCTCGCGCTCCAGCGCCCGCACCCCGGCCTCGTGCGTGTACTCGCGGACCATCTTCTTCAGCGCCGCCGCCGTCACGTTGAGCTGCAGCGGCGAAAGTCCGTGCTCCTGCAACTGCTTCGGCACCAGGAACTGCTGCGCGATGTGCAGCTTCTCCTCCTCGATGTATCCCGGCAGTTCGATCACCTCCATCCGGTCGCGCAGCGCCGGGATGATCGGGTCGAGGATGTTCGCCGTCGTGATGAACATCACCTTCGACAGGTCGTAGTCCACGTCGAGGTAGTGGTCGCTGAATCGGCTGTTCTGCTCCGGATCCAGCACTTCGAGCAGCGCCGATGATGGGTCACCCCGGAAGTCCGTCCCGACCTTGTCGACCTCGTCGAGCATGAACACCGGGTTCACCGTGCCCGCTTGCCGCATGCCGTGGATGATCCGCCCCGGCAGCGCGCCGACGTACGTCCGCCGGTGCCCGCGGATCTCCGCCTCGTCCCGGATGCCACCGAGGCTGATGCGCACGAACTTGCGCCCCAGCGCCTCCGCGATCGATCGCCCCAGGCTCGTCTTCCCGACCCCCGGCGGCCCCACGAAGCAGAGGATCGGGCTGCGGCCCTTCTCCTTTGCCAGTTGCCGCACCGCCATGTATTCGAGGATCCGCTCCTTCACCTTCGGCAGCCCGTAGTGGTGCTCGTCGAGCACGCGCCCCGCCTCGCGGATGTCGACCCGATCCGTCGTCGCCGCCTGCCACGGCACCGCCACCAGCCAGTCGAGGTAGCCGCGGATGATGCCCACCTCCGGCGATGCCGACGGGATCTGCTCCATCCGCCGCAGTTCGTCCTCGGCCTTCTTCGCGATCGCCTCCGGCATCCCGGCGCGTTCGATGCGTTCCTTCAGATCGTAGGCGTCGCGCGCCGCCGGGTCGTTCTCCCCCAGTTCGCGCTGGATCGCCTTCATCTGTTCGCGCAGGAAGTACTCCCGCTGCGACTTGTCGAGGTCGTCCTGCACCCGCGAGTGGATCTTCGTCTGCAGCTCCAGCACGTCGAGCTCCTTCGCGAGGTGGATGCTCAGCTTCTCCAGCCGCTCCCGAGGCGCCAGCGTCGCCAGCAGGTCCTGCGCCTCCTCGTCGTCGATGCTCAGGCACGACGCGACATAATCCGCGAGCCACGCCGGCCGCTCCATGTTCAGC
>JANPBN010000047.1:0-4924 GCA_031430415.1 Dehalococcoidia bacterium | reverse complement strand
CCGCGTCGAGGATCTCCTCGCGGCGAGCGGCTCTTCGATCCAGGACAGGCGTCGCGGCCACTGGGGCACCTCGGTCGGGCACGCGGTCTCGGCGCCCCGGGGCTGACTGAATTGCGTTCATTGTCCGCCCGCGTGGCGGGTGCTGTCAACGTGTGTTGTGTAATGCGCGCGCAAAACGGTGTCAAGGCGCGGGATGCGGTCCCGCCGTTGGCGGGATCTCCGCTGCGCTGCGAGATGCGGTCCCGCCGGGATCTCCGCTGCGCTGCGAGAACCTCACCCGGCCAGCGGCCACCCTCTCCGATTTCGGAGAGGGGACCGGGGGCGGCGGACGGTGGGTGGTAGCGGTGCCGGGACTCCGAGAGGTAACCATATGGGTGGCGCAGGCACTCCTGCCTGCTGCGTGCGGACACCTAGGTCCCAACCTCCAACATCCAACATCCAATCTCCAGCTTCCAACGCCGGCGGGCGGTGATAGAATCGGGGCGGGGGCCCGTAGCTCAGCGGCAGAGCACCCGGCTCATAACCGGTGGCGCGCAGGTTCAAATCCTGCCGGGCCCACCACACTTGCCCCCTTGCTTGGCCCCCCAATTTGGCCCTCGATGGGCGCCCGTACGCTTCGCGGGGGTCCTGCGCTTCGCTCGGAATCTCCGGCCTACGGCCTCCGACAGCCGCCCACACGCTTCGGTGGGGTCTGGGTGCTCGCCCCCCTTTGTCCGTCGAAGGGCATCCGGCGCGACTTCTGGAGCACTTCGCTGCCGATAACTGAGGAAGCAGCAGGAGAGCGCGCTTCGTGCGTGCTGTCGGCTGTATTCGGAAGCTCGCGCATGCGAAGGAGACGCTAGCGATGCTGATTCTGACCCGCAAGGTAGATCAGGGGATCGTCATCTCGGGAAACATCCTCGTGCGCGTGCTCGGGGTGGAGCGCGACCGCGTGAAGATCGGCATCAGCGCGCCGGGCGAGGTGACGGTGCTCCGGCAGGAGCTGTGGACCGAGGGCTCGGACGCGCCGTTCGAGCGGAAAGAGAAGCCCAGCGCCAGCGTGACTGAGCCGCCAACGGCGGCGTCCGCGTAGAGCTACCGCTCCAGGATCAGAACTATCGTAACGCCGGCGCTGATGAGCGCCGGCGTTTGCGTTTGGTGGGTGTACCTCACCCGGCCTGCGGCCACCCTCTCCGACTTCGGAGAGGGAACGTCGGCGGCAGGCGGCGCGCGGAACGCGGCTGTGGGTGGCGGACGGTGAGCTCACCCCGTGCTGTGCAGCAGGGCCGCGCCGGCCTATGGGCCACCCGCACGCTTCGCGGGGGCAGCGCCCTCTCCATGAAATGGAGAGGGAACGAGAACGGGGCCGCGGAGCGGACGGCGTGACTTGACGGGCCCTTGACGGCGGCGCTCGACGGGACGGGCGTGGCGTCGTACGCTCGGTGGCGATGAGGATCACCGTTGCGCTTACGCCGCGCCTGCTCCAGGAGCCACAAAGCCACGTCGTCGCCGTGGTGGATGTGCTGCGCGCGACGACATCGCTGGTGGCGATGTTCGAGAGTGGACTGCTGCGTGCGCTGATCAGCGAGTCGCTGCGGGATGCGCGGCAGCTGGCGCTGAAGAACTTTTCGCTGCTCTGTGGCGAGGCGAAGGCGCTGCCGCTGGCGGGCTTCGACTATGGGAACTCGCCGGCGGAGTTCGCCTCGCTTTCGCTGAAGGGGAAGTCGGCGGTGCTGTGGACGACGAACGGCACGAAGGCGCTGCGAGCCGCGGCATCGGCGCCGGTCGTGATCGCGGCGGCGCTGACGAACCGGCGCGCAGCAGCGCAGCGGCTGCTCGACGACGCGTCGCGGCTCAAGACGGATGTGGCGATCGTCTGCGCGGGTCTCGACCGAGGGTTGGCGTTCTCGCTGGAGGATACGATCGCAGCCGGGGCGATCGTCGAGGCGGCACATGAGATGGATCCCTCGCTGGCCCTCACTGGCGATGCGTGGGGCGCGTACCACCTCTGGCGCTTCTATCGCGGCGACGCGGCGCGGGCGTTCCGGCACGCGGCGCATGGCAGGGCGCTGCGCGAGATGGGCTTCGGCGACGACCTCGACTACGCGGCGCGCCTCGACAGCAGCGACGTTGTGCCGGTGCTGTTCGATGAGGACGGCGTGAAGACGATGCGGCTACGCGCGCATACGCAGCGAGCGCAAGGGGCGGGGTAGCGCGTTTCACCACAGAGGCACAGAGGACGCAGAGTTTCGGTTGGGTGACGTGGAGCGGGAGTCGTCGCACGACGGCGCTTGGCAGATGCGGACCACACCGACGTACATCACCGATGTCGACATCGCGAAGGTTTGGGCGATGAACGGGATCGGCCTGTCGCTGTTGGCGCAGCGCTTCGGCGCGAAGGCGCACGCTCTCGAGCGGCCTTCCGAAAACCGAAGGGGATCGGCTTGAGCCGATCCCCTTCACTCCTAACCTAAGGCCCTCGGATACCTACACATCGACTTCCTCATCGATCAGAGCAACTTCGGATGGACAGGCTCCGAACCGCTGTGCCACCTGACTCAGGTCGAGCGCGTTGATGGTTCCGTCAGCCGTGTAGTCATACGTCATCTTCGCCTCGTCGATGGTGCCGTCCGGGAACGTATAACTGCCGAACCGTTGTGCGACCTGGCTCAGATCAGTTGCGTTTACGCTGCGATCACCATTGACGGTCGCTGTTTCCATGCCGTCGCTGCACCCGTCGCCATCAACGTCGGCGTTCGCCTGATTCGTCATGCCGCGTTTGCATTCACGGCCATCCAACAGGAAGTCGTTGTCGCTGTCGCTGTCGGCGTCTCCAGTGGCGAAGGAGTCGCCATCAGGGTTGTTGTTCAGACCACCGGTAGGGACGCTGATTTGCTGGGTACGGCACATCGTCTCACCCGCTCCATCCGGGAGATTGTCCACGGGCGCGGGGATCGGATTGACATTAGCGACGACCGGATTGCCGCCAAACCGGCACTCAGCTCCATCCGAAGTCGATTCACCGTCAGACCGGGCCATGAGCGGATTCGTCGGATTGAAGACCGCCCCAGTGACGAATGTCGCGTGACAATGGGGCGCCGAATTGGTGATCCAGAGGGAGACCTCCGTGACATCGCGCAAGCCGTCGTTGTCGTCATCAACATCGCAGGCGTCGCCGAATCGGTCGGTCGCCGGGTTCGTCGCGTCCGACGCGGTCCCATTCCAGATGTTACTTCTGTCGAGGTTGTCCTGTGTGAGATTCGCGAATGCGGGGCAGTTGTCGTCGACCGTGGTGTCGTTATACGCCCCACCCGCCACCTCATCCTTGCCAGTGTCCTGCTTGTCGAGGGATCCGTCGCAATCCGTGTCGTCCGCGTTGTTGGATGTGTTGGGACCAGCGCCATCGCAGTCGGCCAGGAATCCGACGCCACCCTCGACTGGACGGGTGAAGAGAAACATCTCAGTAAAGTCACTCGACCCGTCTGCGTCGGTGTCGGCCATCGCAGGATTCGTCCCGACCAAGGCCTCATATCCGTCCCGTAGACCGTCGAAATCCGAGTCGGCACCGGCGATGTCGCCGCCCGAGCCATCGAGCATGCAGTCGTTGTCGGCATCGGGTCCGGGCGAGCCGATGACCACGCACTGGCGGTCAAACCGCCGCGTGACCGTCCCACCTCGGATGTCGGGGTGCGACGTCATCAGCGTGAAGCGCGGGTAATAGCCGGCTGCCGCCGGCGTCGTCAGTTGCGAATTGGCGAGCACGACCGCCGCCTTACTCTGTTCGCAGAGCAGCACCCCATTCGAGGCGTCAGCAATGATCGGATTGCCTTCCCACACTTGCGTCACTCTCACGGGGGCGTACGGAGAGACTTCGGTGAGAACGTGAAGCTCCTGGGGCAGTGTGTCCTGGAGCGTCGGCAGGTAGAGCGGAACGTATTTGCCGATCCATACCGTCCAGAGCAACGCCATGTCGTGCGACACCGGAGTGAATGTTGTTGGCGTTTGCTTGTACGCGCTTAGCCAGCTCGGCGGTGCCACGCCCATATGGGTCACCGGAAATGGCCGCCAGACAACCGAGTCCGGCCACGGCCAGCCAGGAAATTCCCCTCCCGACGCGCCCACGGGATCAGCGGGCCCGCCGGAGACGACATCGTCTATGCCATCGCAGAACAGATCCAGCGCAAGCGTCACGTCGCCCACTACTGAGAGAGGCGCTCCAGGCGTGAACCCGAAGGAGTTCGGCGTGTATGTCGTCGCGAGAAGGCGGCCACAAGCGAAGCTCCCGTCCATCTTGCGCCCCGGCCCGCAGTCACCAAGCCTGCTTCCGTGCGGAAAGTCCAGGGTCACGTACTCGGTCGCGGCGGAGGACGCAGGAGCGGTCGTTTCGGTGCTTCCGGGGCACGCCAGAACCCCGACCGGAAGAGCGGCGCCGTAACAGATCCGGGCATTTACCGCGAAGTTCTGAATATGGTTGGCGGAAGTGTTCCCAGCGGACGTCAACGCCGCCGCTGAAATGAAGAGGACTGCCAAGGTCGCGAATAGGCCGCGTCGCACGTGTACCCTCCTAGCGCGTCGCAACATGCCGAACCACCCTGCGTTGAATCGCAGGTCAGTCGGCGAGATGAGACACACAATGCGGAATTCGGGGCTACTTTGCTTCGGTGTACGGCGATTCGTCGGGGGGATCGACGAAACCCGAACGCTAGGCCCAGCCGAGGGGACATCCGGCACCATCCCCAAATGGATGATGCACCGGCTTGCGGCGCATTCAATCACACCTCCTCCGCGCTGTCAATTGCGGCAGCGTTGATGTGTTGATACGAAGGAGAGGAGCAGCGATTGGCTCCTCTCTCGTTATACCCAATGAAGGTCTTTGCGGACTTTGCGTCTCTTCGCGTCTTTGCGTTTGCTCTCACTCGGCACGAGGGAAACGCAACGGCTACGC
>JANPBN010000046.1:0-3909 GCA_031430415.1 Dehalococcoidia bacterium | reverse complement strand
GCCGTCGATGTACCGGCGGCCGTTGATTGTCACGGGCGGGAAGATGCCGGGCACGCAGCAGCTCGAGGCGATGGCGCGGACGAGGGGCACGTTGCTGTCCTTCGACCAGGTGACAAACTCGCCCGTTTCAGCATCGACGGCAGTACAGGTGTACGGCTTCATCGGCCAGTCACCGAGAGCCATGACCTCGCTTGTCCGAAACGTGGCGAGCCACTCCTCTTCTGTCATGGCGACGTTTGCTTCGAGGGCGAAGCGCCCGATATCGGCACGGAGTTGCTGGGGAGGGGCATCCGAGGTGTAGAGCTTGATGAATTGTTGCATCAGCGGCGCGAGATCGAATGCTCCATCGGTCGTGCCGCGCGGCGGTGGTTCGTTTGAGATGACGTGCTGCGTGGCGAGCAGCTCGGCCGTCGGCCGGCCAAGCGCCAGCATCGCGCCGACGATGGAGCCGGCGGACGTGCCGACGAAGAGATCAGCGTCGACGAGGCGGACGCCCTCCTGTTCGAGACCGGCGGCGAGCCCGAACTCCCAGGCGACGCCGACCGGGCCACCGCCACCAAGCACGAGTGCGCGCGTCATGAGACTCCCTTCCGTTGATTCTGTTTGCTCGTCGACAGCTTCAAGTGTAGGGCCCCAGGGTGCCAAGCGCTGTTCGTTGGCCATCCAAATAGCCCGCCTGCGGTGGCGGTCGATGGTTGTGCTGATCGGCGAGTGGCGCGCCCGTTGTGGGTGAGGCGCCACTTCGGCGTGGTGACGCCGTTGCGCCAGGATCTGGGACGACGCTGTACGCCCGAGGGAAAGACCGGCCTTTCCATCGCAAACAACTATTTCGAGCGCGAACGCCTACTCGCGCTCGTCCGGCGTACCAAGAGGCCGAACGAGCTCGGCCGGGCTTAGAACTCCGCTCCGACCGTCTCGTCCGTCGTTACAGGGGACAGCGTGCACACTGGCACGGTGCCCGAGCACGCGCCGCTCCACGTATCGAACGCCACTCGCGCATCGTTCGAGAACGCGGTCAATGTCAACGAGCCGCCGACGGTCGTCTTGGCGATGCAGACGGTCGTGATCGTTGGGGGCGAAGAAACGACGGGCGGGAAGAAGGAGGATGGTGCGCAGGCGCCGCTGTCCCAGGTTACGCCACCATCGAACACGTATGAATAGAGGCAGATTGAGATGAAGCAGGATGAAAGCTTCGGCGTGACCATGTCGATACGGACTTCGACGGCTGGCACGAACACCGCCGTGACGGATTGCGCCTGGTCCATCGTCACCGCGCACGACCGGACGGTCCCGCTACATGCGCCTTCCCAGTGGTCGAAGATCAGGTGATCGCTTTCAGCGTCGTATGGCGTGAGTGTCACCTCGGTGCCGGCGTCGTAGATGCTTTGACACTGCTCCGCGGTAAACGCTGACTCGCACAAGGATGTCGCGCCCATGTCGATGCGCGCACTCGCGTCAGCGCTTGTCATCGCAAGCGAGAGCGTGAACTGCTCAAGGCCGCACGACATGCTGATGGCGCCCGTCGTCTCGTCGTAGGCAACGCGCACCTGGCCTTCATCTGGTGTGCCTACTCTGCACGGCAGACCCGCAACTTCGTCGAACGACGCGAGTCCGCCGCCTGTGCCGGCGGGACCCTGTGGCCCTTCCGGGCCTCGCTCGCCGGGTTCTCCCTGAATACCCTGCTCTCCGGGTTCGCCTTGTTGCCCCGGATCACCGGGCAGGCCTGGCTCGCCCTGCGCCCCGGGCTCACCCGCGTCGCCTGGATCGCCCTTTGCTCCGGGGAGCCCCTGCAGGCCGCCTGTGCCTGCGACTGCCCAGTCCAGCGAGCGCTCATTGCTCTTGCACGCAGTGCTGGCCGAGACGATGCGCATCGTCCCGTCTTGCTTCACGCACGAGTGGATTTGCGTCGTGTCGCCGCCATGAGCGCTGACTCCCACGATAGTCGCGACTACCGCGCCTACCACTCCGGCCGCGACCAACGATACGAGTGCCGTGAACCTGTGCAAGGTCGGACCTCCTGATGCTTACTCAATGGGCCGGAAGTATACAGACGGCGACGGCGGGCGTCATTACGTCGCGTCAAGGATGCGATCCGAGTCAACAGTGATGCCAAAGAAGTGACGACACCGTCTGGTAACGCGCCGTCTCTCGCTGCGCCGGTTCTTCGGTGCGGCGGCCGCTTCGATCCGAACGCGCGGTTCTGGGCGGGGCTAACGCTCGCGGCGGGCGAGGGACTGGAGTCCGTCGTACGCGGCGTACTTGTATGCGTCGCTCATCGTCGGGAAGTTGAACACGTTGTCGATGAAGACGTCGATCGTGCCCTGGAACTGCATGCACATTTGACCGACGTGGATGATCTCGGATGCCCGGTCTCCAATGATGTGCACGCCGAGCACCCGGCGCGTGTCCGGATCGAAGAGGAGCTTGACGAGGCCGGCGGTGTCGCCGGAGATCTGGGCGCGCGAGTTATGGTCGAAGTAACCGCGGCCGACGAGGTACGGCGTGGCGCTCGATCGCAGCGAGTCCTCCGATTCGCCGACCATCGACACCTCTGGGATGGTGTAGAGGCCATAGGGGATGAGCGAGGACACCTGCCGCTTGTAGGCGAACCCGAATGCGTGGCAGACGGCGACGCGCGCCTGCTCCATCGACGTGGACGCAAGCGCGGGGAAGCCGACGACATCGCCGGCGGCGAGCACGCTGGGCGTGGCGGTCCGGTAGTGCTCGTCGACGGCGATGCGCCCACGGGCATCGGGCGCGATGCCGGCGCGTTCGAGCGCCAGAGCGGCGGTGTTGCCCAGGCGTCCGCTGCAGTAGAGCACGGCTTCGACGCGCAATTCCTCGCCGTCGTCGAGCGTCACACGGACGGTCCCGTCATCTTCGGTGGCGATCGACGTTGTCCTGCGCCCGAAGACGATGCGCACGCCAACGTTCCGCATCTGCTCCGCGAGGATCTCTGCCAGCTCGTGGTCGACGAACGGAAGCAGCCTTGTGCCGCTGTCGATGAGGGTGACGGCGCTGCCGAGCGCTGCAAATACGGTCGAGTACTCGCTGCCGATGACGCCCGCGCCGACGATGGCAAGCGACGCGGGGATGCGTTTGAGCTTGAGGATGCTGTCGGTGTCGAAGATGCGCTCGCCGTCAAACAAGATCTCTGGTGGGCGCGACGGATGTGAGCCGGTGGCGATGAGGACGAAGTCGCCTTGCACCTGAGCGGTCGCGCCCTGAGCGGTCGCGCCCGTCGCGCTGCGGATGGTTACGGTGTGGGGGTCGTGAAACTGCGCCGTCGCTCGAATGAGCGTGATGCCGTGGCGCTCCAGATTCTCGTGAACGAGACCGAGGTGCGCCTGTTCGACCAGCCTCTCGCGGAACAGCAGATCGTCGGCAGAGATAGGGCGTGGAAAGGAGTACTCGATGCCGTAGAGCTCGCGGTTGCGCAGCCCGGACAGATAGAGCGCCGTCTCGCGGAGCGTCTTGCTGGGCAGAGTGCCCGTGTTGACGACCGCCCCGCCGACGTTCGCCGCTTCGATGACGGCGACGCGCTTGCCGAAGTACGCTGCCTGGGCGGCGCCCTTCTCGCCGGCTGGTCCGGCGCCAATGACGACCAGATCGAACGACGACCCGTCATATCGCTCGATGTCATCACGCATGCACACGCACTCCCCGCCCATCACGTTCCCGTGAAGCTTCCGTGTCGGCGACCGTTACTGCAACCTCATGGCTCTTCGGCGGCGGCGAGCCGTGGCATGTTGGCTCTGGGCGAGGGTGGGTGACGGAAGCCGCGAACGGTCGTGGGGGGGGGGTGGGGGGGGGGGGGCGGCCCCGCGCCCCGCACCCGAGCCGAAGCCGGGGGGGTGGGGGGGGGGGGGGGGGGGGTGGTTTTTGGGGGGGGGGGGGGGGGCGGGGGTG
>JANPBN010000045.1:0-2391 GCA_031430415.1 Dehalococcoidia bacterium | reverse complement strand
GTTCTGTCTTCTGGTGTTGTCGTTCGCGGGCATCACGGTCCCCGGCAAGCGTTGCGGCGCATGATCAGGAAGTACGCGACACCGTTCCTGCGTCGGAGCAGGCGGGGCGCTCGTGACTCGCGCTCATGTTCATCTGGGTGTACGCGGTGTCCGGGATAATCGGCGCCACTATCGACCGCGCTCCGGATTATTGCCGACGGCGCGGTGCTACGGTGCTCCCACGAACCGCACGACTTCCTGCACGGCTGGGCCGAAGCGCATGATGAGGAAGTGCGTGGCGAAGGCGTTGCCGCTGGTGTCGTAGGTCACGACGAGGTCTGCGCCTTCGAGGTACTGCGTCGCGGTGTCATCGACGAAGGTCGTCGAGTTCGCGCAGCGACGCAGGTTGTACAGGCAATCGCCTTCGTTGCCGATCGTGGCCAGCCGGATGCCAGCTTCGTGGAGCGACGCAACCTCGGCGCGGCGCAACTCGGCCAGCGCCTCGTCGGCCTTCTCGGCGACCAACTCCGCTCCGGCAAGGTACGTTTTGTTGCAGTTGATGGCGTCGATGGCGATCTTCTTGTCGGCGGAGATCCCGAGCAGCGGGGCGTCGAGCGTGACGACGGCGTCGATCTCGAGGCGCTCCTCCGGGGCCCGCGCGGCATCGCGGACGCCGGCGCGATAGGCGACGTAGCCGCCGAGGCTGTGCCCGACGAGCGTGAAGTGCGCCTGCGGATGCTTCGCGCGGTAGGCCCGCAGCATGTTCTCGACGATGATCGCGTTGTCGTCGGCGCGGCGGTCGGTGACGCCGCAGGTGTACAGATCGGGGCGCCAGAGCCCATCCTCATCGACCGTGCCGCCGCGATAGCTGAAGTCGAGCAGCACGGCATCGTCGTAGCCGGCGGCGACGAAGGCGGCCTTCATATCGCGATAGGGCTCGTACTTCGTGCCATCCCACCGGGGGTCGTATTCCGAGTAGACGCCCTGCATGAAGACGACGACGCGGGTCCCCGGCGGATAGCACTTCGCCCCAGCGAAGAGCATCGCCAGCACGCACGCGGCGAGCAGGGTGAGCGGGACGCGAAGGGCAATGCGCATGAGGGCACCTCACAAGCGATAGAGCGCAAGTCTACGCGCGATGGTCGCCGCTGTCACTTCGGCACGGAGGACCGGGGGCCTCATTCGCTGCGCTCGTGACAGGTCACCCCGTGCTGTGTAGCAGGGCCGCGCCGGCCTGCGGCCACCCGCACGCTTCGCGGGGGCAGCGCCCTCTCCGATTTCGGAGAGGGGAATGTGGCGGTGCTAGTGCTGGCACGCATCGGGGATCACGGGAAATGAGCGGAACGTACCATGTGGCGGCGGGCGTGAGGAGGGATCATGGCGGCATGAACAGAACCGTAATGCATCTGCGGTCGCTCGCGGTCGTGGTCACAATCGCGGTGGTCGCGGGTGCGTGCGGGGCGTCTCCACAGACATCCGCGCCGACAGCCGTCGCGGGCGAGCGGCAGAGCGGGATGCAGAACACGGAGATCGAGCAGTTCGACGCGTTTCCTCTGTTCTGGTTGGGTGACGAATTCGAGGGACTGCCGCTCAACTTCGTCCGCGACGAACGTCGCCCGGACCGCGTGCCCGGCATCAAGATGCATAGCGTGACGATGGTGTACGGCGACTGCAGGCCGCAGGGCAGCGCGTCGTCATGCCCAGCGCCGCTACAGATCACGGTGCATGGATTCTGCGGACCTACGCTCGCGGCCGGCGTTGCGCGTCCCGACGCCTCCCTCCGCGACGCAGCGGTGGCGGGCGCCGACCGGGGCCATCTCAGTCTCACATTCGCAACGGGGAAGGTGATGGTCATCAGCAGCATCGGCGACGATCCGGACGCACAGGCGCGGCGCATCGCGATGCAGATTCGCGGCGCGAACCAACTTGCCCGCGATGTTGGTCCGGGAGAAAGCTTCACGCTCGCTCGTCCTGGTACTGAGCAGCCGCCTGATGGCGGGTGCGACGCGGAGTAGGCCGGGGGCTTCATTCGCTGCACTCGTGACAGGTCATGCGCGAGCGGCGACCTCACCCGGCCTGTCCTTCGCTTCGCTCGGGATCTCCGGCCTCCGGCCTACGACGGCCACCCGCACGCTTCGCGGGGGCAGCGCCCTCTCCACTTCGTGGAGAGGGGAAGGTGGAAGGCTCCCCAAATCAACAGCGGCGGATGACGATAGACTGGCGGCATGCGGCGAATCACGGTCCTTCTGTTTATCGCGCTGGTGCCGTTGTTGTCGGCGACGTGCTACAAGCCGGGGACGCGGGTCGTGATCTTCGTGCAGGGCGTGTACACGACGTATGACGCCGCGGGCACGCAGGGCACGGCGCTCGAGGCGCATCGCTTCGACACGATCAAGGCGGCGTTCCTCGCGA
>JANPBN010000044.1:0-1984 GCA_031430415.1 Dehalococcoidia bacterium | reverse complement strand
CATCGTCGCGCTCGAGGTCAATGAGACGATCGATGACGCGATGAAGCTGATCGTCGCCCGAGGCTTCAGCCGCATCCCGCTGTACGACGAGACGGTCGACAACATCGTCGGCATCATCTACGCGAAGGATCTGATGCGGTGTCTGACGGAGAACCGCCGTCCCTCGCTGCGCGACGTCGCGCGGCCGCCGTACTTCATTCCGGAATCGAAGCGGGTCGATGAACTGCTCGACGAGCTGCGTCTCAGTAAGGTCCACATTGCGATCGTCGTGGATGAATACGGTGGCACGGCGGGGCTGGTGACGATCGAAGATCTGCTCGAAGAGATCGTCGGCGAGATCCAGGACGAGTACGACCGCGAGGAGGCGCCGATCGAGCGCATCAGCGAATCCGAAGCGATCCTGGACGCGCGCGTGAGCATTGACGCGCTGTCGGAGCTGTTTGGCTACGAACCGGCCGAGGACGAGGACTACGATTCGATTGGCGGCTTCGTCTACCACCACCTCGGCAAGGTGCCTGCTGCCGGCGACGAGGTGCGGGTCGATGGCCTGACGTTGCGTGTGCTGAGCGTGCTGGGGCGCCGGATCAAGAAGGTGCGCGCGACGCGGGTCGAGGCGCATGAGGATGCGGCGGCTTCGTAGAGGGTCTACTCGGCGGCCAACTCGCCTATCGCGGCGGCAATCGACGGATAGGCCATCGCCGGAGGATCTGAGAGCGGGAACCAGCGTACGGCGTCGATCGGGTGTGCAGGACGTGGGTCACCGCCCACGAGTTCGCAGGCATATGCGAGTACCACTATCGGCATTCCGAAGAATGATTCGTCGTACGCGCCGATGAGGTGGTGCACCCGTACATCGACGCCCATCTCACTCCTGCACTCGCGCAATAGCGTGGATTCGATCGTATCACCCGCGTTGACAAAGCCGCCCGGCGCATCCCAGGTGTCGGTGCCCGGCCTCCGGCCCAGCAGCATCACGCGTTCCGAGCCGGATCCGCGCAGAATCAGCGCTTCGGCCGACACCTTGGCGTTCTGCCACAGAACGAAGCCGCAGGCGACGCAGGCAGGATGATCGCCGCTGGCACCGGGGATCGGGCGTATGATGAGGCCGCCGGCGCACCGCGGGCAAAAGCGCAGGTTAGCCGACATCACACTTGACACTGATGGCCATGCCGCGGGGCATGAAGGCGGTGTCGAGTGCGGGGTCGGTCGAAATGCGCTCGCGGTAGCTGGCGGCAGCCGACAGCCACGAAGCTTTCGGGTACCAGACGCCGAGGAAGAGATTCGATGTGACGAGCGTGCCGCCGACGCGCAGCAGGCGCATGAATTGGTCGAGGTCGGCGAGGTACTGATCGGGATCGCCGTCGCAGAAGATGAAATCGAACGGCTCGGTGATCGTGCTCAGCCACTCCGTCGCGGTGCCGACCTGTACCTCGATGGGCGCACTGATGCTCCTTGCGGCGAACTGCTGGCGTGCGAGGCCGGCGTGAATCTCGGACTTCTCGCAGGTGTGGACGGTGGCGCCAGGCCCGGCGCCATGCGCGAGCCAGAGGGTGCTGTACCCGAGGCCGCATCCGACTTCGAGGATGCGCTTCGCGCCCGCCGACGCGACGAGCGTGCCGAGCAAGGGGCCGCTGCCGGTCGGGTAGACGTCGCACTCCGCGCCGTGCTCAGCGCGATGGGCCTCTGATGCGTCGTAGAGATCAGTGAAGCGATCGTGGGCGCGTGCGTTATCGCGGACCCAGGCGGCGACTTCGGCTTCGGTTGTCGGCTCCGTGTGCATGAGTCATTGTAGCGAGGGTGGGGGACCTCACGCGCACGCTGCGCGAGGGCCAGCGCTCGGTCTGCCCCGCTGAAGCGGGGTCTCCGGCCTTCGGCGTACGACTTGACGGGGCGGGGGCGCTGTACGTAAGATCGTGCAGTCAACGGAATACGACCGGGCGGATAATGCCTGCTGGCGGTGTATGCCAGTCGCCGGGCCGTCGAA
>JANPBN010000043.1:0-3398 GCA_031430415.1 Dehalococcoidia bacterium | reverse complement strand
CGCCACGGACGCCGCATCGTCTACGGCGGCCACGTCATCTCCGTCGCGCACGCGCTGACGTTCGACGGGCTGGAGAACGCGCTCGGCATGGCGGCGTGGAACGCGGGCTCACACACGAATCCAACCTTCGCCGGCGACACCCTCTTCGCCTGGACCGATGTCATCGAACCGATCGAACTGGGCCGCGCCGACATCGGCGGTCTCCGCCTCCGCCTCGTGGCGGTGAAGAACCTCGACCCATCCCGCGAAGAGGTCGCCCTCAAGGTGACCGACGAGGAGTCCGGTCGCGAGCGGTATCATGCGAACGTCGTCCTCGATCTCGACTACGTGGCGCTGCTGCCGAAGCGCGCCGTCATCGCCAGCAGCTAGCGGAGGCGCCCCATGCCCACCGACACCACCACGACCGCCCTCACCGGCGCACGCACCCTCGCCGATCTGGCGGACGCGCTCGCATCGAGCGCCGTCAAGCGCGCCAGCGAACTCACGGCCGGCGGCGACGGGATCGACGACCATCAGGCGCTGTGCTCCCGCCTCGCGCACATCGCGACCGAAGCGCGGGCGGCGGCGTCCCTCACCACCTACGCCGAGAGGCTCGCGACCGAGGGCAAGGCCGACACGAGCACTGAGGATCAGGCGTTCGTATTCGCCGCAGAGGTCGCCCATAAGCTGTCCGCGCTGGCCGACGCGCACCCGGGCGACTTCGCCCATGCGCCGGCTCTCAACACGGAGGCGCTCGAACTGATCCGCGCGGGGCTCGATGACGCCCGCATCTGCGGCATCGGCGCCCGTACGATCGAGAGTCGTGGAGTCAACGCCAGCGACCTCTTCGACGATGACGCGGCCCAGACGCGCACGTTCACGCGCCAGTTCGCGAAGCAGGAGCTCCTTCGCGAGGAGGATGGCCTCGCTATCGCCGACCGCATCCATCGCGACGACCTGCTCATCCCCGAGTCCTGGATCAAGCAGTACTCCGAGCTCGGCTTCTTCGGCAGCTCGGTGCCCGATGCGTATGGCGGCACCGAAATGGGCTACCTGACGATGATCGTGCTGACGGAGGAGCTGTCCGCCGCATCGTTGATTGCCGGCAGTCTCCTCACGCGCTCCGAAATCCTCACGCGTGCGCTCATCGAGGGCGGCACAGAGGCGCAACGCCAAGAGTGGCTACCGAAGCTCGCTACCGGCGAGGTGCTCGTCGGCATCGCCGTCACGGAGCCGGACATCGGCTCGTTCAACGCCGGGACGCAGTGCAAGGCGACCCGCGGCGAGCGCAACGGCAAGCAGGGATGGCTGATCAACGGAGCGAAGGCGTGGTGTACGTTCGCCGGCCGCGCCAATGTCCTCGCCCTTCTGGCGCGCACGGATCCGGTTCCCAACGGCAACCGCGGGCTGTCGCTGTTCATCGTGCCCAAGGAGTCGTTCGACGGCCACAAGTTCGAGTATCGGCAGCGGGAGGGCGGACTGCTCACCGGCGAGGCCATCCCGACGCCGGGGTATCGCGGCATGCACTCGTACATCCTCAACATCGAGGACTACTTCGTGCCGGCCGAAAACCTCGTCGGCGAGGAGGCCGGCGAAGGCCGCGGGTTCTATCTGACGCTCGGCGGTTTCGCGATCGGGCGGCTGCAGACCGGTGGCCGCGCGCTGGGCGTCGCCCAGGCGGCCCTCGAGAAGGCGTGCGCATACGTGTCGCAGCGCGTGCAGTTCAATCAGCTGATCGGTGACTTCCAGCTGACGCAGCATCAGGTCGGCCTCATGGCGACGCGCATCGCCGCGGCGCGGCAACTCACGTACGACTTCGCGCGCACGACCGACCCGAGAGGCAAGGCGCCACTCGGCCCCGCGATGGCCAAGCTCTTCGCGTCGGATGTCGCTGTGGAAGTGACGCAGGCGGCGCAGCTGCTCCACGGCGGCTGGGGCTACGCCGAAGAGGATCGCATCACGCGCTACGTCGTCGATGCACAGGTGTTACCGATCTTTGAAGGCGTGAAGGCCATCCTGGAACTCAAGGTGATCGCGAAGGCGCTCGTCGCCGGCTAACGCACAGAGGGAGAACTCTCGGCATGTACATCCTCCAGAAGTATGGGCGCTTCGTCATTCCACGCACGGAGCTGACATACCCCGCGCACACGCTCAAGCTGAACGAAAAAGCCGCACAGGCGCCCGTCGACCACGTCATGCCGGACTTCGAGGATGCGTGTCCGTACGAGTTCAAGGGCGACCCGAGCCGCAAGACCCTCGTCGAAGCGCTCAACACGTTCGATTTCGGAACGAAGGTCATCGCGATTCGCCCGAACAACATCCGCTCGAAGTACTTCCTCGGCGACATGCAGGCGATCATGCTCGGCGCTGCGGATCGTTTCAACGGCATCATCCTCCCCAAGACTGAGACGCCCGAAGACATCGTCCATCTCTCGCGGCTGCTCGATGCATTGGAAGAGCAGGGCGGCTGGACCACACGCGTCCAGATCGAAGCGCTGATCGAGACGCCGCTCGCTGTCGTCAACGCCTACAAGATCGCCACCGCGTCGTCGCGCATGGCCGGCCTGATCTTCGGCATTGCCGACTTCAGCGCGTCGATGGGCGTCCGGGAGATGATCGAGAACCAGAACCGCAACTTCCACTACGCGAAGCAGGCCACGGTCGTCGCAGCGAAGGCGGCTGGGCTCCACGCCGTCGACAACGCGTTCCTAAAGCTCATTCGTCCTGATACGTCGGAAGCCGATGCCGCCATCATCAAGCGCGAGCTCCGCGAGAAGAACGAAGGCTCGCGAGACCTCGGCATGGACGGCACCTGGGTCATTCATCCGCAACAAGCAGACATCGCGAACGAAGTCTTCATGCCCACCGACGAGCAAATCGAGGCGACGAAGCGTTCGCTCGAGGTCTATCACCGGCTCGGCGGCGGCTCGATCGCCGATCCTGACACCGGCGAGTTCTACGACGAGGCGACCACGAAGGGCATGCTCATGCAGCTCGCAAAGGCGGCACAAGGCGGCAAGGTCTCCCACGAGTACCTCGCCGAACTGGCCGCCAAGTCGAAGGCCGTCTCCGGCTACGACATCCTCGAAGTCATGGGCCAAGTGGCGTAGCGAATCGGCCGGATCAGAAGGACGATCGATGAGATTCTACGAATTCGAAGCGAAACAGACCCTCGCGAAAGGCGGCGTACCTGTCTCGAAGGGCGGCATCGCGCGCTCGGCAGATGAGGCTGAGCAGATCGCGGACGGCATAGACGGCGACATCGTCATCAAGTCCCAGGTGTTGAGCGGCGGCCGCATGAAGGCCGGCGGCGTCAAGTTCGCATCATCCGCAACGGAGGCCCGCGGCCACGCCGAGGCGATCCTGAAGCTCGAGATCGGCGGACAGATGCCACGCGGCGTGCTCGTCGAGTCGAAGTC
>JANPBN010000042.1:0-2705 GCA_031430415.1 Dehalococcoidia bacterium | reverse complement strand
GGCACGCTCTACAGCTTCGGCATCATGCACCAGAAGTTCCCCGGCTTCGAGAACGAGACGCCGTACGCCTATGCGATCGTCGAACTCGAGGAGGGGCCGCGCATCGTCTCCAACATCGCCGGCGTGCCGGACGACGAACTGCGCGTCGATATGCCGCTCGTCGCAGAGTTCCATGACGTGGCGGACGACGCGACGCTGGTGCGCTTCACCAAGCCCGCGCGATGAGCGGCAAGTGGGTGCGTGGCGGCGAACGCCCGAAGCCGAAGCCCGGCCACATCTCGCAGGTCAGGCCGTACGAACTGCACGGCACGCAGTACTACGCCATCATGTTTCGCTTTGACGACGACGCGCCCGGAGGCGCGCGCGAGGCCCGTGTCTCGTTCGACATGATCTACGCCGACCCGCAGCCCGGCGACGCCGTGCTCATCGAGTCTGTGCTGGGCGTCGTCGACCGGATCTCGCGCGGTTAGGCTGCGATGAACCCCAACACCCGCGCATCATCCAGCGCTTCCAACACCAGATCGGCGAGTGACAACTCCGATGCCGGATGCGTTGTCGTGACGCCGATGGCGCGCATGGCGGCAGCCTTCGCGGCTTCGAGGCCGTGGGGTGCGTCCTCGATGACGACGCAGAATTCGGGTGACACATCGATGCGGGTGGCGCCGAGCAGGAAGCCCTCGGGATGAGGCTTGCCGTGCGTGGTGTCCTCGGCCGCGATCAGCGCGTCGAAGCGAGACGCCAAGCCGATGGCGTCGAGGATCATGTCGAGATTCTCGCGTGGTGTCGATGTCACGATGGCGCGCGGGATGCGCCGAGCATCGAGCGCATCGAGCAGCGAAGCGACGCCCGGTAGCGCGACGAGGTCGCCGCGGGCGAGGTCGCGGAACAGGCGCTCCTTCTCGTCGGCCAGCGCCTGGAGCTCCTCCGGCGCAATGCCGGGGCGTAGGTGGCCGATGATCGTGTCGTTGCGCAAGCCGAAGGAGCGGTGCCAGTAGTCGGCCGGGGCGTCGGGTGCGTGGATGCGGCCCCACTGCTCCCACGCCGCCATGTGGTGCGCGCGCGAGTCTACGATCACGCCATCGAGGTCGAAGAGGACGCCGACGCTACTCGCCACGCGCCGCGACGACGAGGCGGAAGCGGCGATCGTACTGGCCACCGGAATAGGTGTCGCAGCACGAACTGCAGGCGACCTTGTCGCGGCGCTGGCGATGGTACGTGCGCCGGCACCGCGGACAGGTCATCCGCCATGTGCGGCGCTGCGACCGCTCCTTCTGGGCGAAGGGCGGGCAGGTGATCGTGATGCGAGGGTCGAGTTCGTGCGCGACCAGCCGGAACTCGCGGCCGTGCGGCGCGATGCGCGAGCCGTAGCGCCAGCGCGCCGCCCAGTGCGCCAGTTCGTGCTTGAGCACGAGCAGCGTCGCGTCTAGGCCGTGGTCGCGGTGATAGAGCGTCGCCAGGCGGATGAGGCCGATGTCGACGTAGCAGCGGCCCGCGCTCGATGTCATCCGGCTGCTCAGCTCGAGGCGGGGGTAGGGCGAGCGCGGCATCACGAGCACGTCGCGAAAATGCGCCTTGATGAGGCGATCCATCGAGTCCTGCAGCTCGGCCTGAAGCCAGAACTCCGGTCCGCCGAGCGGAAGCATGTAACCTTCGGCCAGGATTGATCGACTAACCAAGTTCCCCTCGCGCCTGATAGGGAGCCACGACCGCTGCCGCCTCACTGGATATCGTAAGCATCGGAAACGGGGGGCCGATTAGGTACCCTCAGGATGTGCCCGAGGCTGCCGATTGGCCGCTGACCCATCTTACAACGGCCGCCCCGCTCTGTCCCTGCGAAAGGCTCTCGTGTGAGCAGCTTTTATGTGAATGACGCAGAATTGCAGGCCTCCGTGTCAACCTCGGAGAGATACACGGATGGCCGGCCGGGCGAGCCATCGCATAGTTCTATCGCCGGGTGACATGGAGGCTCTGCGAGGGCCGGTACGCCGTGGACAACACTGCTTCGCATACGTGGTAGGCTTCCATCGTGCTGGACATTGGCCCGCGCGACCCCCAGAATCCAGCCAGGCAACACGAGGATCCGCAGCAGGCCAGCAGGAGGCACACCATGCTGATAAGCACGACCACATCGATCGAAGGACGTCCCGTGTCCGCGTATCTCGGCGTCGTCGCCGGCGAGACGATCCTCGGCGCGAACATCTTTCGCGACATCGGCGCCCAGATCCGCAACATCACCGGCGGTCGCGCGACCGGGTACGAGAAGGAACTGCGTAAGGGGCGTGACGAGGCGATGAGTGAAATGACGAACGCGGCGACGGAACTCGGCGCCGACGCAATCATCGGCGTCGATATCGATTACGAGACGGTCGGCGGCTCGATGCTGATGGTGACCGTCTCCGGCACGGCCGTGAAGCTCGGATAGGGGAGCGCGCATGCCGGTCGACAGCTACAAGTGGCTTCCTCCGTCCCTCAAGGGATTCTTCGTGGCGATGGAGATCCCGCGGTATGACAGCGTGCCGTGGACGCCCTTCACGAAGCCACTCGCCGAGGCGACGATTGCGCTCGTGACGACGGCCGGCATCAACGTGCGCGGTGTCGAGCCGCCATTCGACTATGAGAGCGAGTGGGATCACCCGATGACGGGCGACCCGACCTTCCGCACGCTTCCTCGCGACCTGCGGCAGGAGCAGGTGCAGACCGGCCAC
>JANPBN010000041.1:0-5879 GCA_031430415.1 Dehalococcoidia bacterium | reverse complement strand
GGACGAGGTTCTCGGCGAGTTCGCGCGGATTGGCGATCGTCGCGGAGCAGCAGATGAAGATGGGGTCAGCGCCGTAGAAGCGGCAGACACGATGCAGCCGACGAATGACGTTCGCGACGTGGCTACCGAAGACGCCCCGGTACTGGTGGAGTTCATCGATGACGACGTACCGTAGGTTCTCGAACAGCTTCACCCACTTGGTGTGGTGCGGCAGGATGCCGGTGTGGAGCATATCCGGATTCGTGACGACGACGTGGCCGGCTTCGCGCACCTTGCGGCGCGCGTCGCCGGGCGTGTCGCCGTCGTATGTGAACGTACGGATGTCCTCGCCGAGCTCGGTGATCAGGCCGTGCAACTCCTGCATCTGATCCTGGGCGAGCGCTTTCGTCGGAAAGAGGTAGAGCGCGCGTGCTTCGGGGTCGTCGAGGATGGTCTGCAGAACGGGAAGGTTGTAGCAGAGCGTCTTGCCGGACGCCGTCGGCGTCACGACGACCACGTTCTGCTTCTGGAGAACGGCCCCGAACGCCTCGGCCTGGTGCGTGTAGAGGTCGGGCACACCGCGGCGGGCAAGCGCGTCGATGAGGCGGCGGTCCGCTTGAAGCGGGAACGAGGCGTAGCGGGCAGGCTGGGCCGGCAGCTCGCGCCATTCGACGAAGCCCTCCCGCAGCTCGGGATCGAGTCTGAGGGCTTCGAGCGCGGCTTCCAACGGCACCGTGGGGGGCATCCCGGCCTCCGATCCGCACGCCTGTTCGATTCGCGAGTATAGGATGAGAACGACTGTTCGTCAATGCTGGTCGCCGGCGTAGCTGTGGTCGCGCCGCTGGAGTCCGTCCGCCGCAGGACAACCAGAGGCGCGGCGACCCGAGTGCGAGGCGCCCATTATCAGGGTTTCTCCCCTGCCGCAGGTTGGGTGCTAGCACCGACCATAGACGTGGCAATATGGGAGCAGGGACAGCGCCCAACCCGTCGCCCGATGGCGACATGGAGAGGCCCGCACGCTTCGGGTGGATTCGCCGTACCCCGCGGTTGCGGCCTCGGAGTCGCGACGAACTCTCCGGCGCGAACCGGGTCGAAGTCGATCTGACGGAGGAACTGCCGGCCAGCTTCGAGGCGGTCGATCCTAATGCCGAATCCGCGTCTCTTATGTCGCGTATGAAGCTGAGCCAGCGCCGGAGCCCACCGCGGATTATCGTCGCAATCGGGATCGTGGCACTCGCGACGGCATTCGTCGGCGGCATCACGTATTACAGCGCGCGGGAGTTTACGCGACGCGCCGGCGACACCCGCGCGTCCGAAGAGGCCGCCTCGTTCGCGCAACACAGCGCGTACCTGGCGACCGGTGACGCGTTCGCCGGGTATCTGCAGATGCTCCGGTACGCCGACGATCCGGCGCTCCGCTCACAGGCATCGACACCCGAGCAGCGCGGGGCGGCGCTACAGCAGTTCATTTACCTGAACACCAACAAGGTGGACTCGCTGGCGGTCGTGAACCGGGCCGGCACGGTGCTGGCATCGACCGACGCACGCATCGATGACCTGCGGGCGAGTGAGGCCTTCAACTCGACCCGTGCAACGCTCCACCCGGCAAACAGCGACATTATCCTTCCCGAAGCGGGAAAGCCGGGATACGTCGAGTTCACCGCGCCGCTGAAGGACGAATTTGGCAGCACCTGGGGCATCCTGTATGGACGCGCCGACCCAACGAAGCTGTGGGCTTCGACGCTGCGGGCTTCGGTCGATGGTGGCCAGAACGTGATCATCAACAACGAAGGCCAGTTCTCGGCGGGCGTACCGAACCAACTGCTGCGCTCATCGTGGAAGGGCGTGCCACTCCCGAATGGCAGCGTGCGGGCTGATATCGCTGGCGTCGACTCGATCTGTGGTCTCGGCCCGATCGCAAAAGAGACGCAGATCGACCATGGCTGGAACGTCGCGTCGTGCCTTCCGACGTCACTCATTCATGCAGAAGCAGACCGGGCGATGGGCGATCAACTGCTCGTGACCGGCGCGGCGCTCGTGCTCGCGATCGCGGTCGCCGGAGCCGCGATGAGCTACGTGCTGACGGCGGTGCCTCCCGCGGTGAGTGGGAGGCCGCCCGTCCCGTCGATTGCAGAGGACGTGCTCGTCGCAGAGCCAGAGTCCGGCGGATCAGCATCCGTGCCAGAGCCCGTCGAACCGGACGAATCCACGAGGGATGAGCCGGAGGCGCCCGACGAGCCTGACCCGGAACCCGCGGCGCTCGCGCCAGCGGAACTGCCGCGTGCGATAACTATCGTCAAGGCGGACGTGGACGCGCTCCGGCTGATCGACGCGTACGAGAGGCGGAACGCGGCGCTCTCTGTACGCCTCCGCGACGGCGTGCAATCGCGGCTGATGATCGCATCTTCGGAGCTGGAATCGGCGTACAGGTTGGCGGCGACGGATCCCGAGCGCGCCGAGACGCTCCATCGCCGCGCGATGGGTGAGTTGGAGTCGTTGCGGGTGCGCGACCTGCGCGCCTTCGGGCAAGAGCTGCACCCAGGACTCGTCCGGCTCGGGCTGCCGGGCGCGTTGCGCTCGCTCCAGAATGAAGTCGCTCCTGGCTTCCATCTCGCACTCGATGTCGACCCGGCAACAGACTCGGTGTCCGACGGTCCGGGGCGCATCCGCATCTCCTCCCCACTTCGGCTTGTCCTCTACCGCGCCATTCACGAGGCTACCGTGGCGGCCACGTCTGCGGGGGCGACCGAGGCATCGGTATCCATCCAGCGCGCTGAGGACTGGCTGGACGTGCGATTCACGACGAGGACGGCATCGCCACTGGACGCGACCACGCTCGATGCGACGGCATGGGCGCTGCAGGCATACGGCGCGGTGCTCTCCATCGAGGCCAACGATGGCGTGACGACAGTCAGCTGGTCGCTGGACGCGCCGCAGGCCGAAGCGGGCATCGAGGCGGAGGACGAGGAGCCCGCTGAGGTGGCGGAAGATACCCCCCCAACGCCGCCGAGCGAGGAACAGCCCGTCCGCGTCGTGGCCTCACCCGATTGGCGGAGCGCCAGTATCGCGACGCTTGCCCACACCGACGTACCCGAACGCGCCGTATCGTCGGGATTGCGCCCGGATGTCATCAAGGTCATCCCCGCCGAGTCCATAGATACGACGCCGCTGTCGGCCCGGCTGCAGGCGGTCGCCGATGCTGCGGCGGGAATCACGATGACGATCGCGGTCGATGCCAGCGCCGACGCGCGCACGCTCTCCGGCGATCCGGTGCTGTCGCCTGCAATCGCATACGAACTCATCCAGGTCACCCGCATCGCCGCGGACACGCTGACGGACGCCGATGCGCGCGCGTGTGCCGTTGCCGTGCAGTTGGAGGATGGTGATGTGTTCTTCAGCATCACGGCCGACACGGGCGGCACATCGGTCGATGCTGGCCCGTTCGCGGCCGTTGGGGACGCTATCGAGGCGCGGGGCGGCTTCTTCGCCATCAGCAAGCGCGCCGACGTCGTGACGATCACGGTCGAGGTGCCACTTGACGCCGGCGACGAGCCAGCCGTCATCCGCGTCGACGTCATCCCAGGTGCGCTCGAGGCCGAGGACGAGTCCGAGGTCGAGGCTCTGGATACGGCACCTGCAGACATCGCGGCGCTGCTGGAGCCCGAGATCGACTCCTCGGCGGCGTAGACCGCTGCACGCGAACACACGGGGCACATGGACCAGGTGTACGACCGACCGCGGATCGCCCTGTGGCGGAATGCGAAGTTCCGCCCCCTTGGAGCAGATGGTGTGTGCCCGCGATGGGCTCGGTTAGGCGACGTAGCTTGGAGGATGAGGGTGTCGGCTGAACCGAATCTAGGCAGCCCGCCGAGAGGACCGTGGCTTGGGCTCAGCTTCGGGATCTTCGTCGTCGCCGCTACCATTGCCAACCGTCTCCTGCAGGTAGAGGAGCACCGCCTTGACGCGAGGGTGGCCGGCCTCGTCGCGGCTGAGGTTGAGTTGCCCGAAGATCGCGTTGATGTGATTCTCGACGGACTTCTCCTCAAGCACCAGCGACCGGGCGATGGCGGCGTTGTTGTGTCCCTTGGCCATGAGCGACAGGACCTCGAGTTGGCGCCGGGTGAGGGCGGAGAGGCGCGTGTCGCGGCGGCCGAGGCTCTCGACTACGAGCGGATCGAGTACGACCAAGCCCATCGCCGCGCCATCGATGGCGCGGACGAGCGTGGCGACGTCGGTGACGGACTGGCGCAGGAGGTAGGACCAGCCTGCGGCGCGGAACGCCGGCAGGGCGGCGAGTGTCCGGCGGTCGGGGCGCTCCCCAAGGAAGACGATGCGGGTGCCCGCACGCGAGCCGCCAATGGCCTGTGCCACGGCAAGCGCGTTCTGCTCGCTCTCGTTATCGAGTCCAACGAGGGCGACGTCGGGCTTCTCGGCGGACGCGATGCGCATCGCCTCGGCGGGGTCGCCGGTGGCGCCGGCGAGTTCCAGTCGTGGCTCAGCCGCCAGCACCGTGCGCAGCATGTCGCGCAAGAGACCATCGGCCTCGACGACCAGGACGCGGATTCGGGTGTCCTTGTTATTCATGTTCAAGGGGTGTATCGGGCAAGGTGGCGGTGCGGCGCATCAGGGTGTTCGCTGATTCTGGGGGAAGCGGGCCGCGAACGGCGTCGCTCAGGTGGAGGGGCGTAGGTGTTTGCACCCGGGAGAATTCGGGCTGCGACCATATTGGCGTAGGCAGGAAGGCACGACCCTACAGCCAGAGATCGCTTGCTGCCAGGGATGGCGGACGCGGCCGGCAACGGCGCGGAGAAGCAGGAGGCCCGACAATGGCGACGAACCGACACGCTCCAGGTCACGTAGAGCGCGCTGAGCGCGGAATCACGGGCCTCGAGACGGCGATCGTGTTGATCGCGTTCGTCGTCGTGGCGGCTGTGTTCTCCTTCGTGGTGCTCAGCACGGGCCTGTTCAGCGCCGAGCGGGGCAAGGAGACGGTGTTCGCGGGACTCGCCAAGACGCGCGGCTCGATGACCATTTCCGGCGGCATTACGGCGACATCGGACGGTACTTCGCTGACCGAGCTAACGGTCGCTGTCGCGTTGGCGGCAGGCGGGGACTCCATTGGCCTCGACCCGGCCGCAACGAACAATCGCACGGTGATCAGCTACCAGGACATCGGCGTCACCGATTCGGACATGGTGTACACGACTACGGTCCTCTCCGGCGATGCGGACGATGCGCTCGAGCCGGGCGAACTGATCGAGATCAACATCGACCTGACCCAGAACGTGGCTATCGACATCGGCGAGAACGAAACGTTCTGGTTGGAGTTCAAGCCACCCTCCGGCTCGTACCAGGTCGTCCAGCGGACGGTACCGGCGTCGATCAACCAGACGAACATCAACCTCAACTAGGGAAGAGTCCTCACAGCCTCGGATCGCCCATCGAACTGCCCCGCCGGTACGCCGCGGGGCATATTCGCGCGCCCGTCTCCGCGAAATGTTGGGTTCGGCAAAGCTGTGGCGGGTGCCAGCACCCAATCAAGTCGGGTGCGCATACCGTGAGAGATGACCCCTAGGGAAACGAAGTTAAACCCGTAGAGGATTTGCTTACGGGAGAGGGCACGGAGTGCCTAAGGCACGGGCGACGCGGCCCTTTCAGGAGGAGTAGCAATGGAACGGGTGAGGAACTTCATCAACCGGCTGCGGGAAGAGCGCGGCATCACAGGCCTGGAGACGGCGATCGTGCTGATCGCGTTCGTCGTCGTGGCCGCAGTGTTCAGCTTCGTCGTGCTGAGCACGGGTCTCTTCAGTGCTGAGCGAGGCAAGGAGACGGTCTACGCGGGACTCGCCAAGACCCGGGGTTCGATGACGCTCACTGGCGGCGTCGTGGCCACGAGCGAC
>JANPBN010000040.1:0-5678 GCA_031430415.1 Dehalococcoidia bacterium | reverse complement strand
GCATAGCCCGAAGCTCCGGCGAGTGACACGGGAGGTCCACCAGAGAACGTACTGGCACCCGCAACGTGCGATTCGCGGGGCGCGGTGGCGGGTGCGGCGGCCGCCTGTGCCTGTTGCTCGACCCAGATCTGTTCCATGTTCGCGAAAAAGAGTGCATCCCGCTGCGCGACGGTGCCGGCGAGTACGGCGGCGCCCAGCGCGTCGCCCGCAGGGACGGCCAGGCTGTACGCCTGTTCCTGTCCGCCGCTGACTCCGGCCGCAGCCCGAAGGTCACTTGCCGGGCCCTGGCGCGTCGCCAGCGGCTCGGACTCCCCAAGGCTTGTGGCCAGCGCGGTCACGGCCGGGAGAAAGGTCAGCATTGCCAGCACGGCGATGCTGCAGAGAGCGGCGACGGCGAAGCGGCGCCCAAGGCCGGTGCGGCGGTTGGGCATCAGGCCGATGGCGGGCACGCCTCCGGCAACGGCGGGTATAGATGATGGTTCGACCAAGACGTGTGAGAGTCTTCGGTCGTTCACGAGCGCCACGCCGACCGCAGCAGCGGTGCCAGCGACCATAACGGCCGCACGCGCGCCTGTAACGAGTCCTCGGCTACTCAGATAGGCCTCCTTAGGCTGGGGCAAGTTTGTCGCTTCGCCCGGGTTACTCCAGCGTCCGCTGGAGGGGAGCCACGATGGACAGTAGCTCCCGGAACGCCGCGATTATAACGGGCGGGCAAGCCCAACTCGCCCGGATCAGGGCTCAAAACGCCTCGATTTGCCCGGATCTATGAGGGCGAGGCGGTGCGGTCGCGAGGTAAATCGAATCTGAACCGCACGAATTTGGCCGAAGATTGTGAAAAATCTGCCGGGTGCCGCCAAAATGGCCAAAATGGGCGCATTTCGCACCTATCGGCAGCATGCCGGTGGGTTGCTCAATTACGTCCCTCCGATCTTGATCGGTTGTGAAGAAGATCACGAACGCCGCTCGGGCGCGCACACCAAGTGCTGTGACAGCGTGCACAAAGGGCGGCCAGTTTTGGCCGCCCTCACGCTGTTCCGTGCCTTGAACGCGCTACACGCGCTCGAAAATCGTCGCGATGCCCTGCCCGCCGCCGATGCACAGGCTGACTAGGCCGTACCGCGCGTTCCGCCGCTCCAGTTCGTGCATCAGCTTCACCGTCAGGATCGCGCCCGTTGCGCCGAGCGGGTGGCCCAGCGCAATCGCGCCGCCGTTGACGTTCGTCTTCGCCGGGTCGAGGCCGAGCACGGTACTGCACGTCGCCGCGACGGACGCGAACGCCTCGTTCAGCTCGATCAGGTCCATGTCGTCGACGGTCAGGCCCGCCTTCTGCAGCGCCTTCTGGACCGCCGGAATCGGCCCCGCGCCCATGATCGATGGCTCAACGCCCGATTCGGCCCGCGAGACGAGCCGGAGGCGCGGCTTCAGCCCCAGCTCCTTCGCCTTCGATGCGCTGGTGACGACGAGCGCGGCCGCGCCATCGTTGATGCCACTCGCGTTGCCGGCGGTGACCATGCCACCCTCCTTGAACGCAGGACGGAGCTTGCCGAGCGCATCCATCGTCGTCATGCGCGGATGCTCGTCTGTGTCGATCGTTATGGTCTCCTTGCCGGACTTCACCTCGACCGGCACAATCTCGTCCTTGAACCTGCCCGCCGCGATGGCAGCGGCGGCGCGCTCCTGCGACCGCAGGGCCACTTCGTCCTGCGCCTCGCGCGAGACCTCGTACTTCTCCGCCAGGTTCTCCGCGGTGATGCCCATGTGCACCTTGCTGAACGGGTCGCCCAGCAGGTGCGTGATGCCGTCCTCGATGGCGCCGTTGCCCATCCGGTAGCCGCTACGGGCGTTCCGCAGGTAGTACGGCATCATCGTCATGTTCTCGGCGCCGCCCGCCACGACGACGCTGGCGTCTCCCGTCTGGATATAGCGCGCCGCCGTATTGATCGCCTCCAGGCCGCTGCCGCAGATACGGTTCACCGTCAGCGCCGGCGTCTCGATGGGCATGCCCGCCTTCACCGCCGCGTGCCGCGAGATGTAGCCGTCCTCCATCACCTGCCCGACGCACCCAAGGATGACGTGGTCCACCTGCTCGGGCGTCAGCCCCGCTCGGCTCACCGCTTCCTTGATCACGATCGCGCCGAGATCCGAGGCGGACAGATTTGAGTACGCGCCCTGGAACTTGCCGATAGGTGTGCGCACGCCGCTGATGATGACGATGTCTTCCATGGCTCTCGGTCTCTCCTGTGCCTCGGGGTCAGCGGAATCGCGCCGCTCGCGTACGACGGCGATCGAGTATACGGACGTGTTTCATAGAGGGTCAATCGGTTTCGGATCACCTTGACGGCAGCGGTGCGCGGGGCGCATGCTACCGAGGCCTCACCGCGGGAGCCGGTGGCGGCGCGTCTCGTCACGCGCAGGAGCTGGCTCTGTGATTCGAATCTCCGTCATCTTTGCCCTGACCGTCGCCGTAACGCTGCTCGTGTCTGGCGCGCCTGTCGCTGCTGCGCCCGGCGACATCGCCACGCTCGCTGGCGGCGGCGTCGGTGACGGTGGCCCCCTCGCCGCCGCCGCGCTCGCGCCGTACGGCCTGGCGACCGATGCCTCGGGCGCCACGTACATCGCCGATGCGGAGAATTGCCGCGTCCGGCGCATCAATGGCGGTGTCGTCAGCACGATCGGCGGCAGTCGCGTCTGCGGCTACGCCGGCGACGGCGGTCCCGCCACATCGGCCCGGTTCGACGAACCGCAGGCGGTTGCCGTGGCCCCAGGTGGCGATGTATTCGTCGCGGACACCAACAACTGCCGGATCCGGAAGATCAGCGGCGGCACCGTCACTACGGTCGCGGGCGCCGGGCTCTGCACATTCGGCGGCGACGGCGGACTGGCGACCAGCGCCCAACTCGCCTATCCCGCCGGCGTAGCCGTGAGCGCGTCGGGCGATCTGTACATCGCCGACACCCAGAACTGCCGCATACGGAAGGTCACGGCTGGCATCATCACCACCATCGCCGGGAGCGCATCGTGTGGCTCTGGCGGCGATGGCGGCATGGCGACGTTGGCGTCGCTGTCCGATCCGCGGGGCGTCGCCGTGAGCGGATCCGTCGTACACATTGCGGACACGGGCAACTGCCGCGTGCGATCCGTCAGCATCGGTGTCATTTCGACCATCGCCGGAACAGCAACCTGCGCGTTCTCCGGCGATGGCGGCTTCTCGCATCTAGCTTCGCTCAACGCTCCCTCAGCAGTTGCGGTCGATGCGTCGGGCGTCATCTACCTAGCTGACACGGCGAACTGCCGCATTCGCGCGATCACCGTCGGCATCATCGGTACCGTTGCGGGAAGCGCGGCCTGCGGAAACACCGGCGACGGTGGTTCGGCCACGTCAGCCACGCTGAGCGCGCCCGGCGGCATCGCCGTGACCGGCACGACGCTCCTCGTCGCCGATACCGGCAACTGCCGCATGCGCACCGTCACGTCAGGCACGATCTCGGCGACGGCCGGCACCGGCTTCTGCCGGTTCGGCGGCGATGCCGGAGCCGCCACGAATGCCACGCTCAACGATCCCGCCGGCGTCGTGGCGATCCCCGGCGGCGGCGCCTATGTCGCCGATACCGCGAACTGCCGGATCCGGCTCGTCAACGCCGCCGGTTCGATCTCGACCGCCGCCGGCACCGGCGTCTGTGGATACGCGGGCGACGGCGCCGGCGCGCCACTGGCGCGGCTGTCGCGCCCCGAGAGTGTCGTGCTCGATGCAGCGGACAGCTTGTTCATCGCCGATACCCAGAACTGCCGTGTCAGGAAGATCACGGCCGGCATCATCTCCACCGTCGCCGGGACCGGCGTCTGCGGGACGAGTGGCGATGGCGGCGCCGCGACTGCTGCGATGATCGATCAGCCGAGCTCAGTCGCGTTCGACGCGTTGGGCGCGCTGTACATCGCTGAGCCACCGGCCTGCCGGATTCGCAAGGTCGCGGCAGGCGTGATTACGACCATCGCGGGCGGGCCCGGTTGCGGGTTCAGTGGCGATGCCGGTGCGGCAACGCTGGCCCGCCTCAATCTGCCGCGTGGCGTCGCCGTCGCATCGAGCGGCGATGTCTATATCGCTGATACCAACAACTGTCGCGTCAGGCGCGTCAGCGGCGGCGTTATGACCACCGTCGCGGGCGATGGCGTCTGCGCCTTCAGCGGGGAGGGTGGCGCGCCGGAACTGGCCCGCCTCGCGACGCCGGTGGCCATCTCCATCGATCTTGCGGGGGCCATCTACATCAGCACCGAGGGCGACTGCCGCGTGAGGCGCGTGCAGGCCGGCATCATCGTCACGATCGCCGGCGATGGCTTCTGCGGCGATGCCGGGGATGGCGGCCCCGCCACCGCGGCGCAACTCGGGCGTCCGGCGGGCATCGGCGTCAATGGCTGCGGCGGCGCCGTCTACGTGGCCGCGCGGGGCAACAACCGCGTCCGTGTCGTTGCCGGCGGCTTCGCTGATGCCGACTGCGATGCGATCACCGATACATCCGACAACTGTCCAGCCGCCGCGAATCCGTCCCAGGCGAACGCCGATCGGAACTTCACCGACCTGTCGCCGCCAAAGTCGTACGACGATCTGACGCGCATGAACTCCGATGCGCTCGGGGACGCATGCGATACCGATGACGACAACGACGGACTGACCGATAGTGCGGAGTCGTCGCCACCCTGCCTGAGCGCCTCGGGCGCGACGAACCCGCTCGTCGATGACACGGACGGCGACCGTGTCATCGACGGCGCAGAGTGTCTGCTCGGCTACGATCCCGCCAGCGCAGCCTCCAGGCCGCCCGCAATCGTCGCGCCCGACGCCGACAGCGATGGTGTGCCCGACGCCTTCGATCCAAATGATGCCGCCGGCGATAGCGATGCCGACGGCGTGCAGGATCGCGTTGAGTTCCGCTACTACGGTGGCAACCTGTCCTCAAACAACACCGATGGCGACAGTTGTAACGACGCCCGCGAAGTGGCGTCGATCAACGCCGATCAAATGGTGAACGCCATCGATCTGAGTCAGGTCGCCAGCGTGTTCGGGCCTTCGACGAGCGGGGTGTACCTCGTCGGCCTCGATCCCAACCGCGATGGCAACATCAACGCGATCGACCTGAGCTTTGTCGCCCAGCGTTTCGGGCCCTGTCCGTAGCTATTGCGGTGGCTCATCCGCGTCGTCGCGCTGCTCGTAGCCATCGCAGCGCAGCATCGGCAGCGGCGGATACTTCCGGTACCGCCGATCCGTCGCGGCGCGCCCGCACAGCAGGAACGCCGACCCGCGTCCAGACGTGACCACACGGGCGTACGCGCAGTCGCCACAGAGGCCAGCCGGAGGGGTGGACGCCGCCATGGCTGGATTGTAGTCGCTCGCCCTGCGGCGCATCTTCGGGAAAAGGGGGAGGCGCCTGACCGTGCGAACGATGGGGGTGGTCCGCACGGTCGGCGCCAGAGTCTGGGCAGAACAGGAATGGGTGCTCGAGTTAGGGGTGGTCTCGAAGCGACCTGTTCACCGGGAATAACCGCCCGACGCCGGGAAAAGAGACGGGCGCCCTAGAGAATCTCTCGTCAGGCGCCTGAATCGTTGTTGCCGTGAATCTGCGCTACGCCTACACCAGCGTCTCGTTGTAGGCGATCTCTCCCGCCGTTATCAGGTCGCGCATCCAGTA
>JANPBN010000039.1:0-2591 GCA_031430415.1 Dehalococcoidia bacterium | reverse complement strand
CGGCGTCCCACAGTCGGGGCATGGATCGCCGTCCTGGAGGTCGGGGATTACGAAGTCGCGTCCGGCCACGTCGTGTCCTCCATCGTCACATCGGTGCCGCAGTTGATGCACGTCGCCTGGACCGTCCCTTTTGGCGTCTCTCCGATCGTGACACTGCCGACACCACCACGCGCGACCGTGAACGCGGACGTTACGGCAGCAACCGCCATCTTGAAGCCGCCGCCCGGTAGCGACATGCGCGCGGAGGCGGAGACCGGTGTGCCGCAGTTCGGGCACGGATCACCTACGGGTACCTCACCCCCGGCCCCTCTCCGATTTCGGAGAGGGGGAGTTGCGCTGGAACGAACATTTGGCGCGTGGAGGAAGCATATCGCCGACCGAGTGCGTTGCGGCCAATACTCCATCGATGAATCCAGCCGCCGTCACCACTGGCCCCAGTAGATCGGGTTGGTCATGGCGTGTACGACTTCGCCGCGATCGGGACGGCCGCGGTAGCCGCGCACTTCGCAGCGGATGTAGTCGTCGCCTTCGAGACGCACTTCGAACTCGCCGTCGTACTCCTCGACATCCGGCGTGATCTCGTGGCGAAGGCCGTCCTTCGAGAAGAAGCGGAGATGCTTGCCGTCGGGGCCGCGGTAGGTGATGTGGAAGCGCACGAGGGCGCCGGGTGCCGCTTCGATGCGATCTCCGGGCAGCGCCTCGAAGACGCCGTCGCCATCGGCATCGGCGCGCATCTCGATGAAGGGGCCGGTGGGCGCTTCGGAGATGAAGACGTGGCCGCGCTGGACGGCGTCGAGCACAGAGGTTTGCGTGAGCGGGCCAGCGACGTAGACCCAGGTGCATGGCTCGCCGGGGCCGTTGGGCTGCGTCATCGTCGCCGGCGGGACGCAGTGGGAGTCGCTGCCGCCAACGGCGACCATGCGTTCGCCGCGCTTGAGGTGATCGTCCCAGCGGAGGAGCGCGGGTTCGTTGAACCAGCGCCACGGCGCGTTCCACACCTCGACCGCCTGGTAGTTGCGCACCTCGGCGTGCACCCACGGGATCGGCGAGTCGGGATGGTTGATGGAGAACATCGAACCGCGCTGATTCGCGTTCTCGATGAGCGCGCGGACCTTGTCATCGTCGGAGCCGCGGAAGTCGATCCAGTCTTCGAGGCCCCAGACGTTGGCATGGCCGCCGTACATCGTGATCTCTTCGCCGTAGATGAGGAGCGGTGCGCCGTCGTTGATGCGCGCGAGGTCGTCCCAGTGGCTGATCGTGTTGTGGTCCGTCAGCGCGAAGTAATCGAGGTTCACGCGGCGCGTGTAGGCGACGATCTCGTCGACGGTATTCGCGCCATCGCTGTGCTCGCTGTGGGCATGGAGGTCGCCGCGATACCAGCGACCGCCGGCGCCCGATCCGTGGCCGACGACCTCGACGCGCGGCATGCCTGGCACCGGCACATCGCCGGCCGGCGCATCGACGGTGCCCGGATCGATCTCGACATCGATGTTGACGCGATAGTTCGACACAGGGGTCTCGATCTTCGAGCAACCGAAGATGATGTTCCACTCGCCTGGCTGGATGGGGCCGCGCAGATAGCCCGGGGTCGCGCCCTGCGGTTCGATGTAAAAGCCTGTGCGAGCGCCACCGCTCCAGCCGCGAAAGCCGCCCCGAAGGAAGTCGGCGCCGCGGGTGTCGAAGACACCGATGTCGATGTTGTTGCCGGCGTGGGTCTCCTGCGCGCCCTGCACCTGGTTCTCGTAGAAATACGAGACCTCGATGCGGCGGGCGCCGGGCGGGATCTCGAACGGGAGGTACACGTACTGCTGGCGCTGCTGCTCCGGGGTTACGAAGCCTTCGAGCCGGATCTTGTGTCGCATCGAGCACCCTTTCCCGCTTCTGCAGAGAGGCAGAGTATACGGCGGGCGAACCTTTGCGTCAGGGTGTGCCATCGAGATCTCCGTGACGCTCGATGTACCGTGGTTGCCGGGTCGGTTATCGTGCCCGTGCCGCCGACGGCGCGATAGCAAGGACTGCATTCCCTCATGGCCGGACTGCCGCTCGATGACGAGATCATCGCAGGCCTGCTCGCAGGGCCGAACCTGGCGCGTTTGGCGTACATCGGCCGCGATGGCAGGCCGCGCGTGGTGCCGATCTGGTTCGCGTATGCCGACGATGAGATCGTGATGGTGACCGGACCGAAGGCCGACAAGGTTCGGGCGCTGGCGGAGAACCCGGCAGTCGCGCTGACGATCGACTCGAGCACACCGCCGTACCATGTGCTGATGATCGACGGCGACGCCACGATCGAGTCGACCGATGGCATGGCGCCGCAGTATCCGGGCATCGTGCAGCGCTATCTTGGCGCGGCAACAGAGGCGTACCTGAAGCCGATGCGCGACCGGGTCAAGACGCAGCGCGTGATCCACGTCGCGATACGGTCGCATCGCGTGCTCGATTTCGTGCAGCGACGTCCAAAGAGTCTCCGGTGAATAAGGCGGTACTGCGATGAACGACGCCGAAGAACTGCTGCGCGCTGCATTGGCCCGTGTGCCGGCAACCCTTGCCGAGCACGTACTGCGCGTCGCCGACGAAGCGGCGCGCCTGGC
>JANPBN010000038.1:0-15121 GCA_031430415.1 Dehalococcoidia bacterium | reverse complement strand
CCCGCGATGCCCTGGAGCGACATCCAGGACGAACTCCGCATCCCGGACTGGATGCATTGGTACGAACACCTCGCTGAACATATCCAGGTCGTCCGATACGACGGAAGGGGCGCCGGCCTCTCGGATCGGGACGTGGACGAGTTATCACTCGAAACGGACGTCGCCGACATGGAGGCGATCGTCGACGCCATCGGCGCCGAGAAGGTCGTCCTCTTCGGCATCTATTACTCCGCTCACGTGGCGATGGCCTACGCGGCCAAGCATCCCGAACGTGTTTCGAAACTGGTGCTTTGGTGCGCGTTTCCGTCAGGCGACGATCTCAAGACCGGAGGTTCGCAGGCGGCCGCGTTCCAATCGCTCATGGAACTCAATTGGGAGATGTTCACCGAGACGATGGCCCACACGGTCTTCGGCTGGTCCGAGGGCGACCCGGCCCACCGTGTCGCGGAGTACATGCGGAAGAGTGCATCCCCGGAGGTCGTAAAGGCTGCGTGGGGCGCGCACGACAAGGTCGACATGCGCCCGACACTGCCGCTCATTCAATGTCCAACGCTCGTTCTCCATCGCCGGCAGTTCCCGTTGGTCGATGTCTCGGCGGCACGTGAACTTGCGACGAGCATTCCGAACGCGCAACTGGCGATTCTCGATGGTGCTTCGCTCGCGCCGTACATCGGCGATATGGAAGCCGCTATGGATGTGATGTTTCGCTTCCTCGATGTGTACGACATCGATCACCGTGACCGCGATACTCACCATGCGCGACGCGAGACGAGTTCCGCCGGGTTTCGGACGATCATGTTCACCGACATGGAAGGCTCCACGCGCGCCACGCAGGAACTCGGCGATGAGCGCGCACAGGAGATCGTCAGGCGCCACAATCGCGCCGTACGTTCGTCCCTGCACGCACACCACGGTGAGGAGATCAAGCACACCGGCGATGGCATCATGGCCGCCTTCACTTCGGCGACGCAGGCGGTGGAATGCGCGATCGACATCCAGCGGCGGGTCGCGGAAGAGACATCGCTCCATGTACGAATCGGCGTCAACGCCGGCGAGCCCGTCGCCGAGGGCGGCGACCTCTTCGGCACCAGCGTGCAGCTCGCGGCGCGTGTCTGCTCGCAAGCCGAGCCGCAACAGATCCTTGTGACGGACGTGGTGCGCCAACTCGTGGCTGGCAAGGGCTTCCTGTTTTCCGACCGCGGCGAGACGGCGCTGCGTGGATTCGAAGACCCTGTGCGTGTGTATGAGGCTCAGTGGCGGGAAACCGCGTAGAAAGCCGCCCGTGCCGGACGCTCCAGACCAGCGCTTCGATCTCATCATCCGTGGCGGCAACGTCTACGACGGCAGCGGCGCCGATCCTCGTGTCACAGACGTCGGCGTCGTGGGCGACAGCATCGCCGTCATCGGGGGCCTCGCGGCCGCACGCGCTGGTACGGAGATCGACGCCACCGGCATGGCGGTCGCGCCCGGCTTCATCAACATGCTCAGCCACTCTTACATCAGCATGCTGCAGGACCGCCGTTCGCTCGGTGAACTAAAGCAGGGGGTGACCCTGCAGATCTTCGGCGAAGGCAACTCCATGGGTCCGTACACACCGGAGATGCATTCAGCGATGCAGAGCGGCATGGATCCGGAGATGCCGGTCGAGGTCACCTGGCGCACGCTGGGCGAATACCTCCGTCACACTGAAGCGATAGGCGTATCGCAGAACATCGCGTCGTACATCGGCGCGACGACGCTCCGCATCCACGCGGTCGGCCACGACGACCGCCACGCGACCGCGGCGGAGATGGACACCATGCGCGCCCTGGTGCGAGACGAGATGGAAGCCGGTGCACTGGGCATCGGTTCATCGCTGATCTATCCGCCGGCGTTCTATGCGCCTACGGAAGAGCTCATCGAGCTGTGCCGTGCCGCGGCGCCATACGGCGGCTGCTACATCTCCCACCTTCGCGACGAAGGAAACCGGCTGATTGAGTGCGTCGACGAACTCCTGCGGATTAGCCGCGAGAGCGGCGTGCCGGCGGAGATCTACCACCTCAAGGCGGGAGGTCAGGCGAACTGGCCGAAGATGGAGCGCGTGATCGAGCGGGTGGACGCGGCGCGTGCTGCTGGCGAGCCGATCACCGCCGACATGTACCTCTACACCGCCGGCGCCACGGCGCTCTCCGCCGCCATCCCGCCCCGTTTCCACGAGGGCGGCGCACGGGCGCTGCTCGAACGCCTCGCCGATCCGGCCATGCGAGCGACGATCAAGCGCGCCATCGAGACAGCGGACGACGGTTGGGAGAATCTCTACCGCCGCGCCGCGGGCGGAGAGAACATCCTCATCATGTCGATGCGGCGCGAAGAGAATCGCCGGTTTCAGGGCAAGCGCCTGTCCCAGATCGCGGCGATGTTGGGACTGGATGAGATCGATGCATTGATGGAGCTGGTCGCGCGGGATCGCTCGCGCGTCGAAACCGCGTACTTCATGATCGATGAGGCGAACGTGCGCCGCGAGGTGCAGCTGCCGTGGATGGCGTTCGGGTCCGACTCACCGTCCTGGGCGGCGGAGGGCGCGTTCCTCAAGCATTCGACCCATCCGCGCGCCTACGGAAACTTCGCGCGGCTGCTCGGCCGCTACGTCCGCGATCTGGGCCTGGTGCCTCTTGCCGAGGCTATCCGCCGCCTCACGCGCTTCCCCGCGGACAACCTCGGCCTCGACCGCCGCGGCCGCATCGAGGCCGGCTACTTCGCCGACGTCGTCGTCTTCGACCCGGCGACGATCATCGACCACGCGACGTTCGAAGAGCCACAGCAGTATGCGACTGGCGTCCGCGATGTCGTCGTCAACGGAACTCCGGCGCTTCGTGATGGTGAGTTTGCCGGCGCGTACCCGGGACGTGCTGTGTTCGGGCGCGGCGGCCGCTAGCAGCGGCAATGTTCCCGCGCGTCAGGCCGCCGAGCGTCGGGCGTCCTACGCCACACCCTCGATAGCTGTCTCATCGACGATCGCGACGCACGGGCTGTCGTGCAGCGCAAAACGCAACGCATATCGCGGAGCAGCGCCATCCTCGGCGACGGTGCGCCCCGCTACCAGCGCGACTACCCACGACGGCACGCACGTCGCCGGCACGCTCCGCCCGGCCTCGATGTCATGCACGGGTACGCCTCCAAGGCTCACAAGGACTTCCTCGCCCACCGCGTACGCAAATTCGACGGACTCTTTCGTAGCTGTCATGTTCGTCTATCTCTCCCGAATCGCTCGCAGGCGGGGTCTCCTCTCCTGAGGCTACGGCCCAGACGCGACAACGACTGTCGTCAAGCGCGATCGCTTCGCACCTTTCTGCCGGGACATCCACCGGAGTACGATGCTCCCCATGACCATGCCACTGAGCCGCTCGCTGCGCTTCCAGCGGATCCGCGACCTCCTGAGGGCGCGGTCCTGCACTCCCAGAGAGCTGGCCGAACTGACGGGCGTGACCGTCCGGTCGATTCAGCGGGACCTTGCGGCGATCGAGTACGAGCTGAACGAGCCACTGGAGCGGCAGAACGGGCGGTACGCGCTGCGCCGCGGCGAACGCCTCCCACGTCTCGACCTGACACTCCACGAAGCGCGGGCGCTGATGGTCGCCGTACGGCTGTTCGTCCGCTACAGCGACGAGGGAGACCCGCACGCCGGCTCGGCGATGCAGGCTCTCGCGCGGATCATGCCGCCGGATGTGCGCCCGCAGGTGATGGCGGCCGCCGAATCGATCGAGAGGCGGCCGATCGATACGCGATTCGCCCGAAACCTCACCGACATTACCGAGGCCTGGGCGCGCCGCCGCGTGATTCGCATCAGCTACCGGTCGGCGGGCAAGGGGCGGGCGAAGGACATCGAGATGGAGCCGTACTTCATCGAACCGGGGGCGGCCGGCATGGCGACCTATCTGATCGGGTACTCCAGGACGCACGGATCGATCCGCACGTTCAAGGTTGAGCGCATCGTGTCCGTCGTGAAGCTGGCCGAGAGCTTCGAGGTCCCGCCGGACCTCAATCTCGACACGCTGCTGTCGTCGGCGTGGGGCATCATCTGGGGCGAGGGCATCGGCGTCGTCCTGCGCTTCTCTCCCGATGTCACGTGGCGTGTGAAGGAAACGACGTGGCACCCGTCGCAGTCCATCGACGAACTGCCGAACGGCGGCTGCATCATGCGCATTAGCGTCGCGAGCATGATGGAGCTGGGCCGTTGGGTGCGCGGCTGGGGCGACAAGGTCGAAGTGCTGGAGCCGTCGGAATTGCGAGAGGAGTTGCGGCTGGAGGCCGTTCGCCTCGCAAGGCTGTACTCAAAGCCCGCCCGGACGCCGAAGCGCCGACGGGCCGTCCGCACGCCCACGAAGCTCGTGCCTCAGGGTCAGGGCGTGCTCCCGGATTCCGTCGCCTAACCCGAGCGCCATGCGCCTGCCGTGGAACCTATGCGGTCGCCAGCTCCTGCTCGACCACCGCGTCGTAGAGCTTGACCTGCGGCGGCCCCACCAGCACCCCCATGAGCGAACCGCCCTGCCGGTGGCCTTTCACGAATGCATCGCTGGACATCCACGCGGTGAAGGCAGCACGGTCCTGCCACGTGCTGTGGCTGATGTACTCACCGAGGCCATCGCCGGCGCCCTCGCCGTGTCCTTCGCCCTCGCAGCGCAGCAGGGCAAACCGAACGAAGCCAGGCACGTCCTGCAGGTAGGTCTCCCGGGTGCGCCAGATCTCCTCGAACTCTTCGCCTTTACCAGGCGCAACCTTGAAGTTGTTCATTGCAACAAACATATGCGGCCTCCTCCAGGCGCCATGCTAGCAGGATCGCGGCCTGAACGCGCGAAAGCCGCGACCAATGGCCGCGGCTCTCAGCGTGCGTTCGGTGTTGACGGCTACTTGGTGCTGCCGAAGCCCTCCATGATCGTGATGGCCGCGGGGCCGAGAATCACGATGAACAGCGTCGGGAAGATAAACAGTACCAGCGGGAACAGCATCTTCACGGGCGCCTTGTAGGCCTGCTCCTCGGCACGCTGCCTGCGGCGCGTGCGCAACTGAACCGACTGCACGCGGAGCACCGTGCCGACCGATGAACCCATAGCCTCGGCCTGGATCACGGAGTTCGTGAACTGAATCAAGTCCGGCACGCCTGTCCGCTCGCCCAGTTCGCGCAGCGCTTCGCGCCGCGTCTTGCCTAGGGCGATGTCGCGAAGCGACCGGGACAACTCCTGCGCGAACGGGCCTTCGACCTTCTCCGCGACACGGCTCAGTGCCGCGTCGAGCCCGAGCCCCGCCTCGACGCATGTCGTGATCAGATCGAATGCATCGGGCAGACTTCGGATGATCGCAGACTGGCGTTGCGCAGCCCGTGAGTTGACGATGTAGAACGGAAGATAGAAGCCAACCGCAGAGAATCCACCGAGTACGCCAAGCTGCTTGACGCCAACGCCCGCACCCATCGCGTAGTAGATGAGCACCCCAAGGCTCACCGACGAGACGGTGGAGATGAGCGCCATGGTAAGGAAGCCGGCCATCGTCATGGGCTCGCCGGCGATGACGAGCTTACGCTCCACCCCGGCGAGCATCGACTTCGGCAGCAAATTTCCGAACGCGCGGGACGCGCCACCAAACATCGGCCCGAGGACGCGAGCCCCGAAGCCCGGACTGGCCGTCGCGATCTCCATCTCCGGAGTGCCCTTGGTGAACGACTCGAGCCGGGCCCGCGCAGCCACAGTGCCGCTTCCGCCGGTGGACGCCGCGCCAATCAGGAAGAACAGCACGGTCGCGAATACCGAGAGAGCGATCAGGATCGGCAGCATGTCTCCCATGGCTATACCTCGATCTTCAGGATGCGCTGGATGACCAATAGGCCGATGCACTCCATCACCATCGCAGTGCCGATCAGGAACTGCCCGGTGAGCGTCGTGAACAGCGGGCTGATGTAGCCCGGGCTCGTAATCTGGAACAGGACTCCAAGGCCAATCGGCAAGAGGCCAATAACAGCACCCGTGAGCTTCTGCTGTGCTGTCAGCGTCTGAATCTCACCGCGGATACGGATGCGCTCACGCATCGTGTCAGCGACTGTGTCCAGGATCTCGCCCAGGTTGCCGCCGACGGTCCGCTGCACCAGAATCGCCGTGACGACGATGTCCAGGTCGTAGCTTCCACAACGCTCGCTCAGCCCGACCAGGGCTTCCTCGGCGGTGGATCCGATATTCATCTCGTGAATCGTGCGGTTCAGTTCCGTCGAGATCGGATGCGACAGCTGCTCCGATGCGCTGCTCAGCGCCTGAAGCAGCCCGAACCCGGCCTTCAATGAGTTCGAAACGTTCATCAGGGCTTCGGGCAATTGCCCGTTCAGCGCGTTGACGCGGCTGGATCGCCGGTGGTTCATGTAGAACTTCGGCAGGTTGTAACCCACGAGAGCGCCAGCTGCGCCGAGCGCATAGCCGAAGACGCCCGGCACGAATACGATCGCCGCCGCGAAGCCAACAAGCAGCATGACGAACCGAACGACGACGTATTCCCCAGGGCGCATCGTCATGTCGGCCCGTTCGAGCTGTAGCGCAAGCTGGGCGCCGACATCACCCTTGGTCAGTCCACCGAACAGTCCGGCGCCGCCGCCCGTCGCGCGGAGCGCACCGGGAACGGACGAGCCTTCGACGACCGATGTCCCCGACATCAGTCCCTGGAGGCGTCCGCGCACGGCCGCCGACGGCACAGCCGCGCCGTAGAACGCGTACATGGCGATGACCACCGTGGCCATGATCGAAACAGCCGAAACGACTGCGAGAAGGTCGACGCCCATTTAGAGACCTCCCGCCACTGCAAACAGATCCAGCGGCAGGTGAATGCCGGAGACCTCGAACTTCTCCGCGAAGCGCGGGCGGATGCCCGTCGTTCGAAGACCGCCAAGCACGCGGCCATCGGTGTCGATGCCCGTCTGCTCGAAGCGGAAGAGATCCTGCATGGTCACGACCTGACCCTCCATACCCGAGACCTCCGCGACGGCTGTGACTTTGCGCGTACCGTCGGGGAAGCGGGCGATCTGGATGACCAGATGGATGGCCGACTGCATCTGCTCGCGAATCGCCTTCACCGGCAGCTCGAAGCCCGCCATCAGCACCATATTCTCGATACGGGCGAGAGCGTCGCGCGGCGTGTTCGCGTGGACCGTGCCCAGCGAGCCCTCGTGGCCCGTGTTCATCGCCTGGAGCATGTCGAAGGCCTCGGGGCCACGCACCTCACCGACGAGGATGCGATCCGGCCGCATACGCAGCGAGTTCCGGACGAGGTCGCGTTGCGTCACCTCGCCCTTACCCTCGAGCGAAGACGGTCGCGCCTCAAGCGTGACGACGTGGCCTTGCTGGAGCTGAAGCTCGGTCGGGTCCTCGATCGTAACGATGCGCTCGGTGTCAGGAATGAACGCCGAGAGCGCGTTGAGCATGGTCGTCTTACCGGAACCGGTACCACCGGAGATGATGATGTTGAGCTTCGCCTGCACGCAGGCCCGGAAGAATTCCGCCAGTTCGTTCGTCAACGCCCCGGTCGCGACGAGGTCGTCGATCTTCATCTTGTCCTTGCGGAACTTTCGGATGGTGATCGTCGGGCTCTTCGGCGCGACCGGCGGGATGATCACGTTGACACGCGAGCCATCGGGCAGGCGCGCGTCGACCATCGGCGACGACTCGTCGACGCGGCGGCCGAGCGGCGCGACAATGCGCTCGATGATGCGCATGATGTGGCCATCATCGCGAAAGCGGACCGAGCTCAGGTAGAGCCGGCCTTCCTTCTCATAGAACACCGTGTCAGCGGCGTTCACCATGACTTCCGAGATGCTCGCATCTCGCAGCAGCGGCTCAAGCGGGCCGAAGCCGAGCACCTCATCAGCGACGGCTGCGACGAGCTCGTCGCGGGTCGTACCGACGATGCCAGGCATCTCCTGGGCGATGAGCGTGCGTGCGGCCTGCTCGACGGCCTCGCGCGCCTTGTCCTTACCGAGGCCCTCGAGCTTGTTCGGGTCGAGTTCTTCGATGAGGCGTTGGTGGAGCGTGAACTTCAGCTCGTTCAGCGCAACCACGTTCTGCGACAGGCTGCCGGGCCGGTTGCCACTACCGGAGGGCGCACCTGGTGCGCCGCCACCGGCGGCCGGATTCTTGCGAGCTTGCCACTGAAACTGACTCATGGTTCTATCCTCCGCGCGCAGCTATCAGGCAGACCGGCCCAGGAACCGGTCCAGAAATCCGCGCTTCTCCTGCCGGGTTCCCGTCAGGGCGTGCGCCAGGTCGATGATGCTGCGCGACACACGCGCATATGGCTTCGCGATCACAATCGGCTGTCCGAGCTGCGTGCTGCTGGACACGCTCAGGTCGTGCGGGATGCGCCAGAACACTTCGTACTCGAGCACCCGCGAGACATCCTCTTCCCGCAGGCTGTTCGCCGCGGTCGAGTGGTTGATGGTGAGCTTTACCTTGTCCTCGGACACACCAGCAGCGCGGAGCATCTCCAGTGCCAGTGCCGTGTCCTTGATGCTGGCGATGTCCATGCTCGTGATGAGCAGGATGAGGTTCGCCAGCTCCAGCGTGGTGGCGATCAGCTCGTTGAACGTACCGGGCGTGTCGATGACGACGTAATCGTGCGTCTGAGCCAGGAGCTCGACGATCTTCTCGATGTGCTGCGGCGTCATGTTCCGCCACTCGGTCGGGTGCAGCGGCGCAGGCAGAATCGCCACGCCGCTGTGGTGCTTCACGAGATAGTCGCGGATTTTGTCCCGGTCGATATCGTCGATCTTCTTGGCGACATCCGCGATGCTCGCTTCGACGGCGACATCCATCATGATGGCGACATCGCCGAAGCGCGTGTCCATGTCGAGCAGACAGACGCTGGCACCCGTGATCTTCGCGAGCGTCGTCGCGAGGTTCGTCGAGATGGTCGTCTTACCGATTCCACCCTTGGCGCCGAAGACGGTGATGACGGTGCCGCGCGCGGCTCCCTCCGTCGTCTGTCCGTCAGCGCGGAGGCGCTTGCGCTCCTCCTGCTCCAGCACACCATAGACGGCGCGGCCCAGGTCTTCGGGCTTGAGCGGCTTTATGATGTAGTCGCGAGCGCCGGCGACCATCGCGCGGCGAACCGACTGTGCATCGGAAAGCGACGAGTAGACGACGGTCGGCGCGCCCGGGCAGGCATCGGCCAGGGATTCGATCGTCTGGAGCGCCAGCGCGACCGGTTCCTCCACAGACACCAGGAACATGTCCGGCGTCCGCTCCTGAGCGACGGTGACGGCTTCGACGCCGTAGCCCGCCTCGCCCACCACAGTGAAGTGGGCAAGCTGGACCGCGCGTTTCGTCTCGGCCCGGCTCCCGAGGTCGGGGTCGACAGTGACGATTTCTGGGTTTCGCGCCATGGACTACGTCTCCTACGCCGTCGGCCTCTACGTTCCTGCTTCTGCCTTACGCCCCGTACTACTGTCCGTTCTTGTAGCCCTCTGGCCACAGGTCGCGCGGCAGCTGCTGCACGATCGACTCCGGAAGCAGCTCCGTAATCAGCGCGAAGTCATTCTCCGGCGAAGCGATGTTGCTGTCGTCGACGCGGCGGAGCGTGACCGTCAACGGGCCCGACACCTCGGCGAGGCGAATCAGGTGCGTCTCCTCCGGTGTGAGGAGCAGCGTCACCGTCGACGCCTCCGGGTCACCCTCGGTCGCGCCGGCCGGCAGCGGATTGTCCGTGCCTGTCGTCGGGCCTGACTGCACCAGGCTCTGCGCGACCGCCGCAATCTGCACGTTCTGCAGCACGGTCTTCGCCAGCAGGGCCCTGCCGTCGCAGCAGATCCAGACGATGTCGACGTAGTCGCCGGGCAGAATCAGTCCGCCCGCCGCAATCACCTGCGACGATGAGATGGACACGGCGCGCCGCCCCGTCGGTACATACTTGGACAGCGTCGCTTCGCCGCTCACGTTCTCCAGATCGGTGACCGTCGTGGCGCTAATCTGCTGGTTCTGGTCAAGCGGGAACTTGGTCGTCTTCCCGACCGCGTCGGTGACATTGGTGTACGCGCCTCCAACGACCAGGCTGGACGAGATGCTCTTCAGCTCGAGCATGTCCGCCGTGATCTTGGTTCGCTCGAGTATCGGCTGCTTCGCGACGACGACCTGCGTGTCGCCTGCGACACCGCTACCGCCGCCCGTACCGCTGTCGCGGGACAGCGCCGTGTACGCGAGCACCGCGGACACCACCGCGAAGAGAATCGCGATGATCAGGAAACGCCGGTTCGTTCGTCCGGGCGCTGCACCTGCAATCGATCGTGCCATGGCAATATCTCCCGTGTCCCGCTCCCTGACCGCCCGGCCAAGAAGGCTGTATAGGTATCGGCTCTCCGCCGCCTCGCTTTACGCTGGATTCAGGCAAGCGCAGATGCTCGCCGTAGATTCCCTGACCCGTTCCCTGCACCACAACACCCGGCGAAACCCCTACGTAGCCGGGTCCAGCAGCTTCATCTGCTTGCGGAGTGAGTTGAGCGCGCGGTGCTGAATGACGCGGATGGCCGCGACACTCTTACCGATAATCTCGGCAACTTCCCGGTAATCCAAATCCTCTATGAAGCGAAGAATGATGACTTGGCGCTGTTCCTCCCGTAGTCTCAGGATGGCTTCGCGCACCAGCTCTTCCTCCGCGGTCTGCTGATACGACGACTCCGGGTCGCGGTGCATCTTGTCGTCGAGGATGCCCTCGTGAATCTGCGAGGTCTCCCGCTTCGACCGGAGATGGCTCACCCCGAGGTTATGGGCGATGCGGAGCAGCCACGAGACGAACGGGGCGCCCCGCACCTGGTACCGGGCAATGGCCTCCCAGGCGCGCAGGAACGTCTGCGCCGTGAGATCCTCGGCCTCGGCCGCGTTACCAACCATGTAATAGATATGACGATAGACGCGGACGGCGTGGCGGTCGTACAACTCCCCGAAGGCGTCCTGGTCACGCTGAATCGCGCGCAGCACGAGCGGCGTATCGTCGTTTGCACGCGGGACCGCGCTGTTGGCGCTGACCATCGGTGCTCCACCTTCCAGCTCGGGGACAGGTGTGGGTCTGCGACAACGAACCGGGGATCTGCGACAGATTCCCTTACGGTGCCTCCCTATGTCCCAATGAAGATCGGCACTAGGGGCACGCGTCTTGAGGGCTGGCGGCTAGAGAATCGGCGCGCGCGCAACGGGCGCACCGGCTGGTGCGCCCGTCGTGTCGCCTGAAGGAACAAAGGGATTACTCAGCGGTGCCCATGAAGCCGCCATCGTTCTTGGGCATGAGTTCGGACATACGCGGACGCTGGGGCTCCGCTTGCGCCCGCGGTTCCAACGCTGGTGCCGATGCCTCGCCATCCGCCACGGCGCCGGGCGCCGCGTCTCCCGCATCGGCGCGCTCACCGACGAGGCGAAACTCGAACATGTGGTTCCCGATGGGGAACGTGTCGCCAGGCTCCAGGATCGCCCAGCCGCCGATGTCTTCTGGATCGGGCTCCATGCTCAGGCGTGAGACCTTGTGCACCATCATGTGGCCCTCACGGACCCAGACACGCGCCTCTTCCATGCCGAGGTCGGGGTCATCGACGCGCACACCGCAGACGGGCGACGACCCGATGCTCACCGGTTGCGAGCCGACGATGTATTCGCGTCCCAGATCCGTACCTGCGCGCGATATGAGCACGCCGAGCGGCTCCCCGACGTCTTCCTGCGGCGACTCGACGGCTGGCGCGATGACGGGCGGTAGAGGCTCGGTCGTGCCCTCGCCACCCGCCGCGCGACGTGCATTCTCGACCTGCTTTGCCCACGGTGTCAGGCGCTGATTCGGATCGATCTTCGCGGCAGGACGCCGGCTACGAACGCGCTTCAGCATCATGAAGGCGATCAGCGCACCAACGACCGCTCCGACGCCCATGAGGATGAACGTCATATTCGGTCCGCTCTTAGATGGCAGAATGAGCGGCGCCGAACTGAACCCTACCTTGAGTTCGGCCGGTGCTGCGGCTCCACCGACCACCGCTCGCAGGGTGTGCGCGCCATTGTCGAACGCCACCGGATCGAAGCTGTAGAGATAGGGCGCGGCGTCGGACACGGCGACCCTTTCGTCGTCAAGGAACCACGTGACTGTCGTGCCGAACGGCGCGGACGGCACGGCGACAAGCACCTGCCTAGGCTCCGAGACGGCGTCGCCCTCGATGACGCCGCTCAGCGACAGCGCCGGCGCGAAGTCGGCGGTGGGCCGAAACATCGTCTGCGCGGCGGCGGTGCGTCCGCCTGCCGTGACCATGACGCTCAGCGGCGACTCGGCCACCGTAGCGATTGATGACGCATCGAACGTCACGATGTACTGGCTCTTCAGCAGGCGACCCACCTCGGCGTACAACGCCTGCAAGTCCTGCGGTTGCGGCGCCTCAAGGAACCGCCCCTTCGTTGTCTCCGCAAGCTGTACGAGGAACGGCCGGTCGAGGTCCGTGCCCTGGGCGATCGTGAAATACGGTACGCCCACGCCCGTCGCCGCGGCGAGTGCCTCATCGCGCGTGGCGACGCTACGGCCGCCGAAGTCCGCGCCGTCACTGAGCAGCACGATCGCCCGCCGGCTGGCGGTCGATGACGTGACATGCACCGCTGAAACAGCGGTTGCCTGGAAGAGCGCCGTGTTGCCCTCGGCTACCAGGCCATCGATCGCCGCATATACCAGAGCGCGGTCGGCAGTGTAGTCCTGAATCACGGTGACGACATCCCCGAAGCCGACGACGCTGACCCGGTCGCTCGGTGACAGAGCGTCGACGAGCGCCCGCGCGGCGATCTTCGTGCTGGCGATGGCCTCGCCGGCCATGCTGCCGCTGGTATCGATAGTGAGAGTCAGATCGAGTGGCGCCTCCTCGCTGTTGGCGAGTTCGGCCGAGATCACGCGTAGCGGAGCGCCCTGTGCATCGACGGTGAAGTTCGACGCATCGAGGGGCGGCAGTTCGCCGGAGCGATCCTCGATGTTAACGATGGCGCGCGCTTCGGGATACACAGCGGAGGATGCCGAGACCAGGTTCGCTGAAAGGGACGCATCCTGCGCATGCGCGGTGGCCGAAAGCGTCGCCATCAACGCGAGAATGGGAACCAGCAGTCGAATGAATTTCATCACCAGCGTCTCCATCGCACCTGCCGCCGCTGCTTCGTCGTAAAGTTCGGTCAGGTCGACCCTTGACAGTCTGCCGAGCACGTGGCAAGATCTGCCCACCTTGCGGGGCACGCGATGGCGCGCCCGGTGGAGCCGCAAGGCGCTTCACTCAGCAGTATCGACACTTTGCACGCCGCTCTGAGCGGCTGAGGCAAGCCAGCAGGGACGCGGGCAAGCAGGTTCCCGGGTTTTCGATCCGCGCGCCATCGGCGGCGCGGGACGTTTCGCGGCTCCCAGATGGGGAGCGCGAGTAACTGTGGGGCCAAGGGTCCAGGGGACGCGCGTTCAGGAGGCGGGGCCTGGTGTGCGTCCTCTGGCCCCAACCCGTTCACGTACGGGTTTCGCGTAAGGCGGCCAAATCGGCCGCCTATTTTGCTCTCTTTTTTTTCGCAGGGCGGCCGATATTCCCTACGAAGGATGAAGGGGGAGCACGCCGCTCCTTCCCAGGCCTGCGATCAAATCGCCGTGTGCAGCGATGCGCCCGGCGACGCGCCGCATAGGTTGGGGAGCCTACATGACGCTCGAAACTGTCGCGGGCAGCGCGCGCCCGACATCCACCGAGGCCATGCTTCGCGCTGCCTCGGCCGAAACACTCGCCGCGCCGTTTGTGCCGCAACCACAAACCGCAGAGGAGACCGGCCTCGATTTTTCGATGATCATGGACCTGGTCATCAAATCGATCTATTTCGCCGGCCGCCCCTCCGCACGCCAGATCGCCGCCCAACTCGCGCTGAGCTTCCCGGTGATCGACGAAGTGCTGGCGTTCCTGAAGCGCGAACAGATGGCCGAGGTCGTCGGCAGCTCCGGCATGGGCGAGCAGCTCTACCAGTACTCGCTCGCCAACCGCGGCCTCGAGAAGGCCGAGGAAGCTCTGGGCCGCAATCACTACATCGGCCCGGCGCCGGTGCCGTTCGAGGTGTATCTCGATGTGCTCCAGCGTCAGTCCATCCGGAGTATGCGACTGACACCGGAAGTCGTGACGAACGCCATCTCACATCTCGTCATCCGCGACAGCGTCGCCGAGGCGCTGGGACCGGCGGTGAACTCCGGCAAGTCCTTGCTGCTCTACGGCGGCTCCGGCAACGGCAAGAGCACCATCACCGGCGCCATTGGACGAATGATGCCGGGTGAGTGCCTGATCCCGTACGCGATCGAACTCAACGGCATTATCATCAAGGTCTTCGATCCCCGCGTGCATAACGAGATCCCCGCCGACCAGCAGATGGACCGGCGCGCCGGCGATGCATCGCTCGGCGGCGCTGAGCGACGCCGCGATCGCCGTTGGGTCGTCTCCAAGCGGCCGATGATCACGGCCGGTGGCGAACTGACACTCAAGGAGCTTGAGCTGCGCTACTCACCGCAGTCGCAGTTCTACATCGCCCCACTGCAGTGGAAGGCGAACAGCGGCATCCTCATCGTCGACGACTTCGGGCGGCAAGCGATCCAGCCGAAGGAACTGCTCAACCGCTGGATCGTGCCGATGGAGGAGCGTGTCGACCACCTGTCGCTTCACACCGGCGACATGGTCGAGGTGCCCTTCGACCTGCTGCTGATCTTCTCGACGAACCTGCATCCGTCACAACTGGGCGATGAGGCGTTCTTCCGCCGGATTCGCCACAAGATCGAGATCCCCGACCCGACGCGCGACGAGTTCATGGAGATTCTGGCGCGCGTCTGCCAACAGAGGGAGATTCCGGTCGATGGTCAGGCAGTCATGTATCTCATCGACCGCTACTACACGCAGACCGGCCGCGGCTTCAAGGGCTGCCACCCGCGCGACATCATCGACCTCGTCGCCGACATCTGCATGTACCACGGCGAGGAGCCGGCGTTCACCATGAACCACCTCGATGCCGCGTGCCACTCGTACTTCGTATCGATGCAGGACAACGCGCCGACCGAGCGCGCGCGCTTCGGTGGCCTCGCGGCGTAGGTCATACGTCGGTCCCAA
>JANPBN010000037.1:0-3133 GCA_031430415.1 Dehalococcoidia bacterium | reverse complement strand
CGGACTCTACATCAACGACGATCCTTGGCTGCACGGATGGATTGTGCTGGCGCTGGCGACGCCGGTGCAGGTGGTGCTGGGGTGGCGCTACTACCGCGGCAGCGTCGCGTCGCTGCGGCACCTGAATCCGAATATGGACGTGCTCGTCGCGCTCGGCACGACAGTTGCGTTCGTGTATAGCGCCTGGGTGATCATCTTCGAGAAGCCGTACACGATGTTCATCGATGTGTCGGCGGCGGTGCTCGTCTTCATCACGATGGGCAAGTACTTCGAGGAACGATCGAAGGGTGCGGCTTCGGCGGCGATCGAGAAGCTGCTGGGCATGTCGGCAAAGTCGGCCCGCGTGATCCGGGACGGCGCAGAGACCGAGATCGCGGTGGGCGATGTCGTCGCGGGTGAACTGATCATCGTGCGGCCGGGGGAGAAGGCGCCCGTCGATGGCGTGGTGCGGGAAGGCCACAGCACCGTCGACGAAGCGATGATCACGGGCGAATCCATCCCGGTCGAGAAGCGACCCGGCGACCGCATCATCGGCGGCACGATCAACCAGAACGGCGTGCTGCGCTTCGAGGCAACGGCCGTGGGCGCCGCAACGACCCTCGCGCGGATGGCGAAGATGGTCGAGGAAGCGCAGGGATCGAAAGCGCCGATTCAGCGACTGGTGGACTCGGTCGCGGCGGTCTTTGTGCCGGTTGTGATCGTGATCGCACTCGGCACGTTCCTGGGGTGGGGACTGTTTACGGAACCGGCGCACATCTGGAGTGACAGCGCGTGGCTCACGGGAATGCGCGCTGCCATCGCCGTGCTGGTCATCGCGTGCCCGTGCGCGCTGGGACTGGCGACGCCGACAGCAATCATGGTCGGGACAGGCATCGGCGCCGAACGCGGCATCCTCATTCGTAACGCAGAAATCCTTGAACGGACGCGTGGGTTAAACGTGATCGTGCTCGACAAGACGGGCACGCTGACGGAGGGACGGCCGGCTGTGACGGACGTGCAGCCCACGGGCGTGTTGCCCGAAGCGCGGCTGCTGACGCTGGTCGCCGCGGCGGAACAGAACAGCGATCACCCGCTGAGCCGGGCAATCGTCGATGCGGCGGTGGACAGCGGCTACACGCTGCCAGCGGCGACATCGTTCGAGTCTGTGACGGCGCGCGGCGTCATCGCCACAGTGGAAGGCCTTCGCATCGTCGCGGGCAACAGACGCCTGCTCGACGAACAGGGCATCGCGATCGATACCGAGTCGCTGGCAGAGGCGGACCGACTCGAGGAGGGTGGCCGGACCGTCATCTTCGCGGCGATCGATGACGTGACGGCGGGTGTCATCGGCATGGCGGACGAGGTGAAGGGCAGCGCGGCGCGGGCGGTGTCGACGCTGCATGGCCTCGGCCTGCGCGTGATCATGATGACGGGGGACAACGAACGCGCGGCGGCGGCCATCGCAACCACGACCGGCATCCGCGAGTATCACGCGGTCGCGCAACCGCAGGACAAACTCGAACTCGTGCGCTCGCTGCAGGCGGAGGGCCTCGTCGTCGCGATGGTGGGCGACGGCGTGAACGATGCACCGGCACTGGCGCAGGCGGACATCGGCATCGCGATGAGTACGGGTACGGACGTGGCAATCGAGGCGGGCGACATCACGCTGCTGCATGGCGACATCAGCAAGGTGGCCGAGGCGATCGCGCTTTCGCGGAGCACACTGACGACGATCAAACAGAACCTGGTGTGGGCATTCGGCTACAACGTGCTGGCGATTCCCATCGCTGCGCTTGGGCTGCTGAATCCGATCGTCGCGGGGGCGGCGATGGCGTTCAGTTCGGTCTCGGTCATGACGAACAGCCTGCGATTGCGCAGCAAAGCACGGGAGATCGCCGAGCGAAGCGGCAACGCCTATACATCGCCTGGACGCGGATTTTGGACCGCGAACGCGGCGCCTTCGCTTGCGATGCTGACGGCGGCGATCGTGCTGCTGGTGCCGCTGTTGGTGTTCACCAGCATGGACCGCGGCTGGTTCGAGAGCGACCCGGCACTGGGTCCCCGCGAAGTACGCGCCGAGCTGCGATCGTTTGCCATCGACGTATCGCGCGATGAGATCGCGGCAGGCGACGTGACGTTCATCGCCGAGCATCCAGAGGAGAAGGGCCATGCGCGAGGCAGCATGCCGGGGGAGACGCACGACCTGGTGGTGTTTCGTGTACTCGATAACGGCGACCTGGAGTTCGTCGCGCGCAGCAGTACGTTGAGGAGCGGCGAACGCGAAGAGCTGACGACCGCGCTTTCGACGGGCGAGTACGAATTGGTGTGCGACGTCGTCGAGGAGTTTCGGGGCGAGTCGGTGAGTCACACGGCGGAGGGCATGACGGCGCGGCTTACGGTGGTCGAGCCGACGGCTGGCAACTAGGTCTTGGCCGTGGCGCTCACTCGCGCGCTTGGATCAGCAGGCGGCGTTGCCCTCAAAGATCATCGTGAAGTAGACCTTGCCATCGGGCGCCTGGGCGGCGCCGGCGCCGACGCGCTCGAAGTGGCAGTTGAGGATGTTCTGCAGGTGTGGCGGACTCTTCCGCCACATGTCTACGGCCACATCGGCGGTCTCCGCCCACGACCAGCCGTTCCATGCGATGTTTTCGCCCGAGTAGGCGTTCGGCACATCGTAGGTGTCGAGGAGGCAGAGGAAGTTGCAGCCGTCCGGCGGGTTGTGGCTGAAGTATCCTCGGGCCGCCATGTCGGCGCTGCGAAGCCGCGCGATCTCGGCGATGGCCGGATCGGGCGTCAGGGGCGGCAGACCCTTCTCCTGACGGATGGCGTTGATGCCCGAGACCGTCTTCGTCTCGGCGGCAGCCTGCACTGAGCACGCCGAAAACAGGGCGAGCGCGAGGATGCCGAAGAGTGACACCCCAATCACGTGACGCCGAACCGGACGCGGCAGACGCTTCTCAGGGACCACCGACTGCACCTCTTTCCGATCGAAACATCGGCCGGAGAGGCGGATCCTGATGCCACCCTGGGGGGATTCGGGGAATCTCTGCGCGAACGGGGGCGACCCGTGCGTCATACCATTCCTGTCTGAGCCACACGTGAAGATGCACGCGCGGTTCGTGCGCGACGCCGCGAAGGACGCCGGGAGTCTTGG